>JBGSSQ010000163.1:0-2513 GCA_041736975.1 Gammaproteobacteria bacterium | reverse complement strand
AAATGCAACATATCAATGAGACTGCCGAGCTAATCGAATGGGCGGTAAAGCCTAATAACTCCAACTATAATGACATTTTACTACCAGAAAACCCACCTGAGCAGATCAATTTATTCGCTGCCAAACTAACTAACATGTGCGCGTTTGCATACACCAAAGCAGACCTTGATTTCAGCAACAATGCTAACCGTCCACAACTCTATATTCCCTATCGCTGGAAACAACTAAGAAATAACTTTAAAAACCTGTCTGAAGAAGGCAACAACACCCTGGATTCTCTAATCAATAATTGGAATCCAAACCCTGTGTACGGGAAGAACTGTATACTTGAAATTATCACAACGTATTCTTCGAATAACCAAAAACTCTTTCAAAACTTAGCTCAAAAAGCGCTTGATCTAGCAAACTGCCAGATATTAACATTAAAAGTGCCACACCAAATTTGTAAAGAGCAATTTAATGAGTTTTTCAGTAATTTAACAGAGATAATCAGCCTTTCACAAGCCAACACGTTATTACTCTCACTGCCAGCAAACCAGGAAGCAATCGATTACACGCCTATTCTCATGATAGCCAACCTATTTTCAATGAAAGTATCATTTATATCAGCAGTAAATTCATCATTTAATTATGAGAAAATAACCCTGTTCAAACGAATCAAGTCGGTAAAACTTGTCGCAGAGAATAGCACCATAAACGACTCATTAGAGCCCATCTGTGAAAGAAATAGAAGCCAGGATATAATAAACCTCAACATGGAAGATTTTCCTGCAGACTCAACCCTTGAACAAAAAATAGAACTACTAGGCAAAATAAAATTTGTCATGCTAAACACTAACTTCTCTAAAATAAGCCATACAGATTTCCTAAAACTGAACGTACTCAGAATATTAGCTATTGCCAGAGTCTATATGGAATCAGAGCACTATGTTTAGCCTGAATATTTTATGTCGTACTTACATAGCGCAACACTTATTTCAATCGTCGGAACCAATCATCCTGAATTAAGACTCAACGGATTTTTTGACAAAGAGCTCATGTGCTCAGACCTCAAGGATATACTCGTACGATTAAAGCATGACGCTGATTCACTTTCAGATTATCATAATATTCTAGCTCACCTCAGCAAAACTGACCCAGGGAGCTTCAAGTTGCTTATAAATAGCAAGTGGATGCAAACTTTATGGCAGTATTTAGAATCTGATGCGGAAGAAAACCCACGAAAGATACCAAGCTTTTTATCACTTAAACTGGCACTTCCCTCATTAGTCATCAACAACGTTGATGACCTTTTTTCTTACTCGTGCAGCTTTTTATACAGCGAAACCAGTAATGAGATGCTAAATACCTCTGTCAATAAACTAATAAACTTCCTAGTATCACAAGACACAGAAAATACCGACTTAATGAGTGAAAATATGCTATTTTTACTTTTAAACAAAGCGCACATAGGAAACGAACAATGCCTTTACACACTTATTTTATTTGTAGAGTATTTATGCGATGAAAGCAAAGAAGCGTTCGTTAATCAAATCTTTAAAACATTCAAATCAAATGACGAATTTCATTTAGATAACAACAGCGTACATACCCTGTTGGCTTTATACTCATTTATCACCCTAATCACTGGAGTGAAAATTGAAGAAATCCAAATCCCTGAACAATCTGCACAGTATCATATTAGTCTTACAAATTACTTCAACAGCTTTATAAGCGTTGTAGCAAGTCACTACGTTAGAACACATGATATAGATTCAGCTCACATTTTACTGAAACTCTACACACTGCAAAATAAAGACCTCACCTTGGGAGAATACTTAAATCTGATACCAGAAGCATTAGAAATAGCATTCGACTTTATGATTGCCTCATTTGACACAACTGATTCTAGCGCCCCTCACTATTCACAAGAAGACTTTGATAGAGACTATTATCTATTGACCGAGATAATTCCTAACTTCTATAACTTTGAGAGACTGCTAACTGCGTATGTTCGCATACAAGCTTTTGATAGCCATTACCCCAACTTGATCAAACAACACCTCTATAGACATCTACTGGGATTGAACCTCGAAGAAACACCTCATCAAATTAGCCAAGAGCGCACAGCAGCCTTGCTCATGTTAATAGAACAATACCAACTTGCAGACCCGAAATTTTCTTCGTATCTCAGGCTTATGGGAAAACCATTGGGTGACAGAAAAGAGTTTGAGCACCTTATTGAAACCAATCCTGCACTCTATTTACAAGCACTACTAGAAGTACTAGCGCAATTCAACAAATACAACCTCACAAAGTGTATTTCACACCCATTTACATTGAAACTAATTGAGCAATGCCTTTCATTCAAACTTACGCAGACAAATCAAAAATCTGATCAGAATGCTTTAGATACTCTATTACAACTCAAACCAGCACAAATACAAGCATTTTTAAATCACTATGATCAAGTTAAATTCAACTCTGAAGACAGCACAACCACCATTATCAATACTTTACTTTTCTCAATTTGC
>JBGSSQ010000158.1:0-8135 GCA_041736975.1 Gammaproteobacteria bacterium | reverse complement strand
GTGACGGTAGAATAGGTGACAAGCTGGAGTGTATCATACAATCAAGCGCTCATGCGATGAGCGCTGTACTCAAAAGGAAACGTCATGGTTCAGGGTCTTAATTTTCATCTGGGTGACAGTATTGACTTGCTGCGAGACAGTATACGGCAGTTCGCTGAAAAAGAGATAGCCCCCATGGCCGAGGAAATCGATGCCAACAATCGCTTCCCCAGAGAACTCTGGCCCAAGCTGGGTCAGCTAGGACTACATGGTATCACTGTCTCCGAAGAATACGGTGGTGCTGACATGGGCTACCTGGCGCATGCCATCGCCATGGAAGAAATTAGTCGTGCTTCCGCTTCAGTGGGCCTAAGCTATGGCGCTCATTCCAACCTTTGCATAAATCAAATCCACCGCAATGGTACTACTGAACAAAAACAAAAATACCTACCCAAACTAGTCTCAGGTGAACACGTTGGTGCACTTGCCATGAGCGAGCCCAACGCCGGCTCGGATGTGATCAGTATGCGTTTACAAGCCGATCGTCAGGATGATAGCTACCTATTAAATGGCACTAAAATGTGGGTCACCAATGGCCCTGATGCCGACGTGCTAGTCGTTTACGGTAAAACAGATAAAGATGCCGGATCTCACGGTATAACCTCCTTCCTTATTGAAAAAAACATGCCCGGTTTCACCACGGCTCAGAAACTGGATAAATTAGGAATGCGTGGTTCTAACACCTGTGAACTGGTTTTTGATAATTGTGAAGTGCCTTTAGAGAATGTTTTGGGCATAGAAAATCAAGGTGTTGAAGTCTTAATGAGTGGACTAGACTACGAACGATTAGTACTGGCTGCTGGCCCCGTTGGTATCATTCAGGCGTGTTTAGATGTGGTACTCCCTTACGTCCATCAACGTAAACAATTTGGTCATCCTATTGGGGAGTTTCAACTGATCCAAGCCAAGCTTGCCAATTTGTACACTACCTTGAACAGCTCTAGGGCCTATTTATATGCCGTAGCTCGAGCCTGCGATGCGGGACAAGTTGATCGTAAAGACACTGCCAGCGTTATCTTGTATACAGCCGAGAATGCCACCCAATGCGCGCTGGATACCATTCAATGCCTAGGCGGCAACGGTTATATTAATGACTACCCCGCCGGACGTTTATTACGTGATGCCAAACTCTACGAAATTGGTGCGGGCACATCTGAAATTAGACGTCTACTCATCGGTCGTGAGCTTTTTAGAGAAACGGCATAAGGAGCCAGTAACATGTCCAATAATTCTGTGATTATTGCCGCAGCACAACGTACTCCCATTGGCAACTTTCAAGGTTGTTTGCAATCTCTTCCCGCCACTCAATTAGGCAGTGTCGCCATCCGTGGCGCCTTAGGAGCTTCAAACCTTGAGCCAGGGTCTGTTGATTCTGTGATTATGGGCTGTGTACTACCCGCTGGTTTAGGGCAGGCGCCAGCACGACAGGCCTCAAAAGGAGCAGGACTACCTGATCAAGTGGGTTGCACTACACTCAATAAAGTGTGTGGCTCTGGCATGCAAGCACTCATCTACGCGCATGACAGCCTGTGCGCGGGTAGTGCAGAGATTGTCATTGCTGGTGGCATGGAAAGCATGAGCAATGCCCCCTACCTGCTCCCTAAAGCCCGCTCAGGCTATCGATTGGGGCATCAACAAGCAGTGGATCATCTTTTTTACGATGGTTTGGAGGATGCGTATGAGCATAAGCTCATGGGACATTACGCTGAGGAATGCGCGAAGCGATACGGTTTTTCACGTGAAGATCAAGACACTTTTGCACTAGATTCCATACGAAAAGCCCAGGAAGCCACTACAAAAGGCTATTTCGAAGACGAAATTCTACCCCTCACCGTAAAAGAGCAGATTTGCTCTCAAGACGAAGGCCCAAAATCAGCACGCCCTGAAAAAATCCCCCATCTCAAACCCGCTTTCTCAAGCAACGGCACCATTACCGCCGCCAATGCCAGCTCCATATCCGATGGCGCTGCTGCCCTACTCTTAATGACCGAGCAACATGCCCAAACACTCAACATTGCGCCACTAGCACGTATTGTTGCCCATAGCACCCACGCACAACAACCCGCTTGGTTCACCACCGCCCCCATAGGAGCCATAGAAAAGCTATTGAAAACAACAGGTTGGAAAATTAACGACGTAGACTTATTTGATATCAATGAAGCTTTTGCGGTGGTGACGCTAGCCACTATGCAAGCGCTGTCCATTGCCCCCAGCCAAGTCAACATACACGGCGGTGCTTGCGTCTTAGGCCATCCACTTGGGGCATCGGGTGCACGTATTGTGGTAACCCTAATTCACGCCCTAAAAACGCACGGTGGCAAACGCGGCATCGCCACACTTTGCATTGGTGGCGGTGAAGCTACTGCTATTGCGGTTGAGTTGCTGTAGTGGCGACCTCTCCCGAAGGTAATTACTTTTTTCTACCTACAACCACTAAAACAAGCCCGGCAAGCACACAGAGCCCGCCTAATATAGGTGGAAAATAGATTGTGTGGGGATGTTCAGCAGTGATAGTAACCTGCCCTATTTGAGCAATGGCGTCTTGCTTATTATAGGTAAAGCCTTGGTAAGTCAGCGTTACAATCCCGAAAAGGAGCAACACAACCCCTAAAACAGTTATGACAGATTTCATCATTAGATCCTTCTAATTCATTAACCCAGAAAATAAACAGTATGGGTGAAGCTGAAGTATGTGTCAAATTCAGCCCACCTCACACCTGTTAATCAAGCACTTATTTCTTCCCTAGTGCCGTTGATATTTGACTCATAATATCAGTAAGACTTTCTTGTGCAGGTCTATCAATATGCAGTTGTGCACGATAAGCACTTAATGTAGCTAAATTTTGATTAACCATTTTTTCTTCTGATGCAACACATTCAATACCCATTGATTCGAGTAGATAGGGTTCCTTCTCAATGTTGACATCACAGTTTGCTTTGAAGAATTCCAACACATTTTTCTGTTCAGCTTCAACAACGTTTTTGAAAACATATCCACACAATGCAGCAAGCGGTTTAGCGTTCTGAAACGCCTTATCACCCATCATAGACAATAAATCTGCTTTAATTTGATCAAATGAGTACAAATCAGTTTCTGGAGACAAATGAGAATTTTCAAGTGCTTCAATTTTTGATAGCAGTTCTCGCATCGGATTATCCATCATAAGTTTTAATGGAATGCAACCACCCTCATCATATTCATGATCGCAACTATAGAATAACTTGAAGAGTTTTGGTTTATAACCATCTTGATCTGCAACATTGACTTTGGCACCCCAACTGAGTAGTAACAATGTCATCAAGGTATTGCCTGCAATGGCTGCGCTGATTAATGGGGTCTCACCAAAAACAGAACGAGCTTCTAATGACGCACCACTTTTAAGCAATATTAACGCTTTGTGAATGTCGCTATCTCTTGGGCCGAGCATACTTACGATAGTATGTAATTCTACACGTCTTAGATTGGGTACAGAAGAGTGCATCGCGCGAGGATAAAACCTTGCACCGACTTTCTGAGCCATTTTCTTGCGCTCACCTTCAGCTGCTTTCTTTCTTGCAGACTCAGCCATTTCTTCATTAATTGTAGCCAATTCACCTAAAATTATAGCTATTTCGTCATCAGATCTCACTAGGCCACTTTTTTCAGCCCAGGCAAGAAGTTGCTCCTGCATGGCTGGCCTGGCGCTGATAAGTTGAGGCAAATAAACCTTAAATTTGTGAAATAATTCAACTGATGGCGTTTTTTCTAAACGCGTCATCATATCGTGACTTCGTGCCAAAGCCTTATCCATGGATAAATCATTGGCTACAAACAGCTTATAGAGCTCGCTGAAAAAGTAATAGTTGGTAAAATACTTAGCGAAACTTTCTTTGCTGTTTAATAATTTACTCAAGATTTTATCTTCTGTGGATGACGCTGTGTTTGTATCACTGAAAGTGTCAGTGATGTGCCGCACTGCAGCTAAATGTGGTACTAGAGATTCAAATAATGCGTCATTGTCCAAAACAAACTGACATATTTGTGATTTTTCAGCTGGCGTGCAATGCTCTTGTATCAATAATGCACTTAGTTCATAACATGATCTTAAACTCAGTAAGGCTTCTTTTAGCCTATCAATGATTGTAGCTGAAGAATTTTGTTCAATGTCACTAGGTTCTATTGGTTGTTTTTTCATTTCAAATACCTTTAGTAAATTATTAAAGTTAATGAACCCACTTTATATACTAAAAACATAATGAATACAAGGTCTTATGATGACGTATCGTTAACCAATCAATAGCACTGGCGAACAAACTGGCTCATGCACTTACTACAAAGGAACTCACGCGACCGATGAGCGTGGTCGGTGATGGCTGAGCGTAAGTGTGTTCGCGATAGTAATTGTCTAGCCGCTGGTGCAAGGTGTTCTGAGGGGTTCGGGGCATTACCTTACTATCAATCAGTTTAATGAACGCTGGCCTCACCAGTAAAAGTTTAGCCTGATCATGCGCAACCGGTGTGGTCAAGCGTAACTGCCAGCGTTTAAAAATGGACGCGGAATGATATGCGTTGACCCGTGCCAACACTTCCTCAATCGACTCTTCAAACTGTCGTTCCTCAAGCGGCGCATTGGGATACTTGGCGCTTAAATCTAAGGATAAAGTGAAGTCATCCCGGTTGTTAAAAGCCACCTGATAATGAGGGCTCAGTCGGTCAGTAATGTAAGTCGTTTGTTGTCTTGGTTTTATCGCCATCGTATCGTATCTCCACTTAGTAGGGTGTGTCTCTAGGCTCAGTTGGCTGAGCTCTTGGTGATATTCATAGTAGTCCCAATGAGGCTAATGGGTCGTCAGACTCGGTGGAGTCTTCCTGCTGATCAACATCGGTGGTGGCAACAAGATCTTCTCGAGATGGTGAGACGAATAGTCGAGGAGAGTGAGCTATCGGGCTTTGTTCAGGTGATACTGAAGCCATTTGACTGACCTTCGCTGTTTCGTCGGTGTCCAGTCGTTGAACTGTTGTAGAGCAAGCTTTGCTGGGATCATCTTTACCTTTTTCAGAGGAAGACTGATCAGGCATGAAGCGCATCAAAAATAATTCCATTCGCTCAAGCCTATTTGTGAGTGTGTCATTATGCTTTTTCATTTCAGCTTCACGAGCTTCAGACTTGGCTCTCTCATCTTTGAACTTAGCTCTGTCCTCTTCAAACCTGGCTGCCTCATCTTTGAACTTAGCTCTGTCCTCTTCAAACCTGGCAGCCTCATTTTTAAACAGAAGTGCCTGAGCTTCAAATTTTGCATCTTTAGCCGCAGAGTCCTTTTTAAGTGCCTCTATTTCAGCCTTATCCTCATCACTTCGGTATAGTTGATACCTTCGGTGATATTCCTCTTGGAGCAGCGTTTCATATTTTGCTAGCCACTCGCCTTTTCGGTGTACAAAGTCATCTTTTTCAAGAGAATATAATTGATTATTAACTATTTCAAAACAAGTCTTGAGAAGCTGCTTTGTTGAGCGCAGCAACTGGCTTCCTCCAATACCCAAAAAGCCTGGAGATGCAGCATTAACTTGTTCTTGAAGGTCATCTAAAATTGCCTTGTATTCACGTTCAATCAAGTAAAGCCACAAGAGCTCTAATTTCATGACCAGTAGTTTCCCTCTATCTTCAACCCTACTGTAGAATCGTCTCACAGGCTTTTGTAAATCCTTGATATGCTTTTCTAGATAGCCCTCTTCGAGAAACTGAATATGATTTGCAACAATCTCATCAAGATCCTGAATACTCACTAGGTCTGTTAAGAGTTTCTTATCGCTATCAAGTACTTTAACTAGTTTGTTTAATACGTATTGCAAGAGCAGCTTGAATTTCTCTATGGCAATGGCTTCCTCCTGCTTCGCGATAGCTTCTTCCTGTTGTTTAACTTTTATGTTAACAGCTTTTCCCTGATTCTCTATCACCCCTGCCTTTTGTTTACCTTTAACTGTCTGGATTCTTAAATACTCGATAGGACTATTCTTTTCACAATCTTTGATAAAAGGATTGGGCTGCTTATCGAGGCATCGTGTAAAGATCTCAAGTGGCAATTTTGCTTCTAAGACCTGGCAAAACAGAGTTTGGGAATTATTGGCAACAATACAGTCGATAGTAAAACCAAAATCGTGCAACTCTTCAATAAATCGAGCTGCGCTTTCAGCCTGTAAAGCCAAATTCGACTCAGGAGGCAATGGATCTTTTAATTTTGATTCAGCCGCTGCATTATGCAAACTTTTCTTATAGAGATTCTCTTCAGGTAGATACTTGGCTATAGCAATGGCAATCTTAACTTTAGCAATTGGTTCTAGGTTATTCCAACTGGTTTGCCTAAGTTTTAAATTTTTATCTTCAGCAATAATGCAATCCATTTTTTCTTCGAGCACTTGCAAAGATTTTTCCATATCTTCAATTTTTTTCTTGTCTGTCTTCTGACGTTCTTTTAGTTTTGCTGTTAACGAGTCAAACTTCTTATCAGTAAGATAATAGTAGTTAATGCGCTTAGTTGGATCACTTTCATCAATGTAAAGATCTTGCAATATTTCTGATTTTGCAGCATTAAAGCACTGCGTTGCAAATAACTTTAAAAATTCTTCATGATGATTTTCTCTACGCTGCAGCCGATAATACTCACCTGAACGATTTACCACAAACAGTGTATTTTTACGCTTTACATGAACTTTCCAACTCTCAACCTCAGATTGCAAATTACAAACCTCACCAAAACCCATGATATTTGATGAATTTCGCTTGTCCGAACAGGTAAACTCACTGAAATCGATACCCTCTTTACGCGCAAAATCTTCCAATGCTTTCCCTATATCTCCATTATATGTCTCGGGGTTCGCCCTAAAAAAATCTTCTGTTATCCTCTCCCCTTCTTCAAAAACTTCTACACCATGATCTGCCACCATTTTATAAAATGTTGATTGTGATGTGAAAGGCGCGCTTTTATTTTCAAGTAGAAGCGGACTTTTCCAAATCTTCTGAGCATTGAGTATTTGGTAATAGTTGATTTTACCATCATTGACAATAGGGATAGGACCTTTCAATTTTAGCCTAAGAATGCTGGCCAGCGTGTCTGGATCAAAAAACACAGTTTGCAATGCACCTCTTTTAGGAATATCGCCATCTTCTTCAGCAATGAGCCTGAGTTTGTCTTGATAGGTTTTATTTATAACAAAATGGACAATTGGCGTTCTTTCATCGAAACCCATTTTTCCAAAAAATCGATTGGATTTGTATGCTATAGCATCTGTTTTAATCATATAGTAACCATCATCGCAAACATAGAAGGTGTCAATCTCACCATATTTGATGTCATGATACCCCTGTTCGTTTACAGGTAAATCAGTTTCCAGCTTTATCTCATGATTTTTAAGTATTCCCCCACCCATTTCAGCCTTAAATCTACCGTATAGGCCCTTGTTATGGGCAAGATGCTGGTAACAAGTCTGATCAGACATAAGCCCACCATAGTTAAAAATGCCTTCAAACTCTTTTTTTAATTCACCTAACGCTTTGAGCGTCAATTCGGTCTGATATTCTTTCAATTTTTGTTCATTCAGCTTGGCAACTGTTGCACGATAACTCGCTCTCATGCCAGCCGCATTAAGCCGATTGGTGTTGGCAGGCAATAACAACGAATCAAGATGCTGATTAAACGATTTAATTTCCGCCTCGGGATGAGGATTCATTGAACATTGGCTAAGTTTAGCCAATTCTTCTGAGAAGAAACTTGACAAAGCTTTAAGACCATCCTCCTTGCAAAGCCATTTTTCTTTTTGTTGCTCTGATTCATTCTGTCCCCCCTTATTGAGACTGGCTAAAGAATCAGTATTTTTCTCTGGTACGGGAACAGTTACTAATTCGTTAAAGTGATTGAGGTTCCTCCAAATCATATGGACCTCACGAAGTCCCTTTTCCTCTTGATGAAATCCTAGCAACTGTAAGTTTGATGAGGCACTCGACTCTGGCCGCCATATATAGACACTGAATGCTTGTTGTCGAGCAAACATCAAAATGCACGCGCGGCTAAGATACAGGCCAGTAGTTCCGTAAGCATCGATGTACTTTTCAAAGACCTCT
>JBGSSQ010000127.1:0-13971 GCA_041736975.1 Gammaproteobacteria bacterium | reverse complement strand
ATAAATTGGAATCTCTAGTCGTGAAGGGTGAATTGGTATCACCCCACTCTGTTCAAGAGTATGAAAATGTTATGCCCGAATTAAGCCCAATCGATACAGAGGCTGTTGAAGATGATTTTATTCGTGGTGATATCCAAACTGTGCGAGGTATTCAAGAAAACTTAGCGAAGATATGGACGTTGGTTATTACTGAGGATCAACGATTACCGAGCAACGCAGCACAATTGGGGCTTGATTTAAAAGGCTATAGTGACTACTTGAAAAAAGTGGATGTGTTGGTAGACAAAGCTATTCACAAAGATGATGGGGTGGAGTCTCATTGGCAGATAGCACTACAATCACAAGCATGGCAAGATGAAGGTTGGACAAAAGGCTGGCCGCAATGGCATCAGTATTTTAGCAATTTAATGGTTCAGTTTAATAAGCGGGTAGCTCACTTAGTAGAAAATAAAAAAGTGACCGGTGTGGCGTTGCATGAACTACAGTGTGAAAACGTCAGTGCTAAACGTTCTATCAACCCACAACCAGGACCGTCAAGAAATGTTTTTGGATCACCAACGCCACCACAGAAAATTGGGGCTTCCAGTGGTCGTATTTTTGGTCCAGTGCCGCCTCATGCCCATAACTCACAGCCAGGCGCTAGGCCTAATCCCCCTCTCCATAAACCAAGAAATATTGCTACCGCAGAAAAAAAAATGCATGCAGCGTCTGAAAGCCCCCCCGAACCTTCTGTTGCAGCAAAAGCAGCACATGAGCGAGAAATGTCTGACTTTAGCGAACAGCTGAGCAAAAAAGAGGCAGAGTATGGGGGGAAACCAATACCCGTTCCTAGGTCTCAAATTGTAAAAAGAAATAGACCGCTACCTAAAGCGCCTAATAACAAGGAGCAAACTTCTCAAAAGGCAATCCCACCACACCGAAGTAAGGAAGTTGATAAAACGGTCACTGCTGATGAAAATAACCAACCTAATACAAAGGGATTTAAATTCGGTAAGTGATCAGAAGCGCCATGGCCCACACTGACCTCGGTTGTGTGCCAAGCGGTGCGTGAAATAACGTTGAATTTATACGAAGTTGTTAAGGGCTGTAAAGGGTAATTAGTAGGTTTTCTTTAGGACCAGTGTTATTCTTAAGCCGCAAACAAGATTCAATAATGAGAAGTGATTATGACTGACCGAGTATTACTGCAGCCTGCTTTTGTTTTACATGCCCGCTCATTTAGAGACACGAGTTTGTTGGTGGATTTTTTGACTGTTGACCACGGTCGCCTAGGGGCTGTGGCGAGAGGGGCGCGTTCACAGCAATCGCGCTACCGAGGGTATTTGCGGCCTTTTGTGCCACTATTGGTGACTTGGTCAGGGCGGTCTGATTTGGTTTCGTTGAGTGACTTGGAGGCGGGTGGATCCCCCATGCTGTTGGAAGGGCGCCCATTACTTGCCGGAATGTATCTCAATGAGTTGTTGGTGCGGTTGTTGCATCAACATGATCCGCAACCAGAGATTTTTGGCGCTTATCAGCTGGCGTTAAACGCTTTGCATCAAGGTGATAATATTGAGGTGCTGTTGCGTTGTTTCGAAAAACAGTTGTTGGTGGCATTGGGTTTTGGTTTTTCCTGGACTCATGCGACTGATAGTTCAAAGGCCATTGTTGCCGCGCAATGGTATGCTTTTCAGCCCGATCTTGGGTTTTGTGAGCACTGGCAAAGCTTTAATAACCAACCTGTATTCAGCGGCGCTCATTTACTTGCAATTGCTGAAGAATCCTTTGAAAACCTAGAAGTGCTTCGTACTGCAAAGCAGATTATGCGTATGGCTATGCAGGTGCGTTTAGGTACTAGGATAATCAAGAGCCGTGAACTTTTCGCTTAGTTAGGGTGGGTCGATAGCGACGCCCCCTTCCTTTTTCTGATCATCTGCTATAATTACAGTACGGGTATTCATTAAATTACCTAATGTGATTAATTAATAGTAGAGAGGTGTGTCATGCAAAAGGAACCATTTGAACCAATGGATCAAGCTCCAAGTAGTTCAGGTACAAATACTTTGAAAGATTTAGTCAATCATGCTTTAAGTGAGTATATGCAGACTAGGGGGTAACAGTTTGTTAAGGCCATGTCCAAGCTATTTCCCTTCTTATCTACCCCGCGTAAGGTACATGCACTACAAGCGCTTACTGGGATATCAGATAACTTCGGAAGTGGGGCTGAAGCGGTTGGGCGTCTCAATGAGGCTCAAATGTTAGTTGCTCTACGAGATTATTCGAATACAAAATTGAGACAGAACAGTCCTCTTAAAAATCAGATAGATTCAGCTCTTAAGGAGTTTTTGATTTCTCGACCAAGGATCCCTCACAAGAACGAAGCTAAATCTACGCTCGAGCCTCCGGTCGAAGTGATAGAACCACTCCCTAGGGAGCAGTTTCGTGAGCATGTTGATGCGCAGTTACAGGAGATGGATGAGGATTATGCTACTCCAGCGCCACTAATGGACGATCTAATGGGCCCTCCTGAGCAAACTCTGGTGGAAAAGGCTAAAGACGAGGAGGATGATACCGTTATTCTAGGTGAGTCTGAATTGTCTACTGACGCTGAGGCCAATGTGGAATCGCTTGCCTCTGTAAGTGATGATGCACTATTAAAACACGAGTTGAAAGACCGTGAGCTTACGATTGAGTCCTTGAAAGTTTTGCTTGCGGAGAAGGATAATCAGATAGCTCGGCAAGCCGCTGTCATTGAGGAGAAGGATAATCAAATAGCTCAGCAAGCAACTGTGATTG
Source organism: Gammaproteobacteria bacterium (assembly GCA_041736975.1). Classification (GTDB taxonomy): domain Bacteria; phylum Pseudomonadota; class Gammaproteobacteria; order JAIEPX01; family JAIEPX01; genus JAIEPX01. Next base: position 11,196 of record JBGSSQ010000127.1, on the reverse strand, counting down.
AGGCGAAGGACACCATGATATCCGGGCTTCGTCATGCCTTGGATACTGTTAAGCAAGAAGTGCAAGGGATTGTTGTGAGTGTGGGCAAATTGTGGCCTAGTGTCTCTGCCGCTTTTCGAGGTGTAATAGGTGATACCAAAGAACGAGTTGAGGCTCGTCGTTTTCGGCATAGTGTGCGTGAAGAATTTGAGAACAAAACGGGTGATATATATGCACAGGTAGAGGAACTTGATAAACGTATTCAATCTCTTCCAAACATGAGAGATAACCTGGATAACTTAAGTGGTGATATGGGCGGCTTGCATAGGGGTGCTGCACCGACAGTTGGCAGTGCACCTTTGGCGCCAAGCGAAGATCAGATTCCAGGTATGGCTCCTCCACCTCCTCCACCACCAGGCCCACCACCACCAGTGGTAAAGGGTAAACCTCTAGATTTGAAAGGTAAGAAGTTGAAAGGTCAGGGCAATTTGGGGGATAACCCACAAGGAATGGTTAATAAAGTAGGAGCACTTGGTGAGCGAGTACGCTCGGGAGGCGTTAATATGATGGATGAATTAGCAAAAAAAGCGAAAGAAGTAAAAGCAAGGCTTGATAAAAAGCCTATTGAGATTGAATCAAAAAAAACAGCACGGCCTGATTCAGGTGGTATTGCCTCTGCTATAGCACTGGCCATGAAAAATAGACGTGGTGGCCTAAAGGGCAGAGATAAAGATGAAGATGAAAATGAAAAACGTAGTAGTGGTTTTGACGATGAGCCCAATATACCTGAAAAGAAATAGACCTAACCGCTGCAGTTTTATATTGTTATGTAGGTCATTGTGCCTTCAGTGCTGCAAACACTGAGGGCACTGCCTTTTTCGTGCCAACTCCCCAACACATAGCGACTACAGGGGCGATCATTGAGGTAGGTTGTTTCCACCATGGGACGGTGGGTGTGGCCATGAATCATTGTTGATACATTGGCTTTTTCAAACATGGCAGTAACACTGGCGTTAATAACATCCATATTGATTGGGCTTTGGCGTTGAGTGTGGTGCTTGCTCAGTTTTCGTAGTAATTGTCCCAGTTTTCGTCGAACAGATAGCGGTATAATGCGAGAGGCGATGTAGTTAAAGACGCGATTTTGCACGATGCTTCGATAAAATTGATGAAGCCTATCGTGAGTGCACAAGGTGTCGCCGTGCAGCAACAAAATGCTTTGATCATAAAGCGCTATTGTTGTTGGGTCCCTTAAGATAGTGCAACCGGTTTCTTTGGCAAAACGCCGTCCCAAAAGAAAATCTCGATTTCCGGGCAAGATAAAAATCGGGGTGCCTTGTGCAACATACTCTAGGAGTAAGGCTCTAATGTGTTGGCTGAAGGTTGAATCTTCGTCATCGCCCACCCAAACCTCAAAAAGATCACCGAGGATGTATAAGGCGTCGGCCTGTGGTACATATTTTTTTAGAAAAGTCTCAAAAAGCGAAGTGATGCTAGGCTCTGATGCTTGCAGATGGAGGTCTGATATAAATAACGTGTGTGAAGTCATTTTGTTTCGTTACTACTTTGGTGCTGCTTGATGGCGCCAAAAATCATGGATTGCCGTGGTCTCAAAACCGCATTTTGTGTACAGCTCAATCGCGTTGGGGTTGGTGGCCTCTACATCGAGATAAATTACTTTAAAGCCCATTTTTTTCAGTTTCGTAAGGCACTCTTGCACCATGGCTGTTGCATAGCGCTTGCGGCGGTGTTCGGGGGGGATGCACAAGTCGTGGATGTAGCCTCTGCCGTCATCATCAAAACGCACATGCACTTTGCCGATGTTTTCGCCATTGTGGGTGGCCATCCAGACGGTGCGGTCTTTTTCTTTCATGCCACTTAAAAATCGATATACCATTTTGTTAAAGTCGGTGTTAAAACCGGCGGCATCAATGCGCGCTAATTCCATGGCATCGTCTTTGGTGACATCGCGTAGTTGTACGTCTGGTAAATCGTGGAATTCCACAGAATGTTTAGAGGTCATTTCGTGTTCGGCGTGCGAAAATACAGCATTATAAGATGCACAAATAGTTTCTGCAGGTTGTGAGCCATGTTGAACCAGAAGCAGAGCATCTTTGATACCACGTCGAGCCAGCTCGCCAGAGGCTTCTTCAAATAAGCGCTTAAAAATACCTTCGCGGCGATTTTTAGGGTGAACACAGACGCTGACTTCAGCTTCATTTTCTTTAAAACAAAAAATGGCGAGATAAGCAACAAGGTTGCCGTTGAGATAATAGAAGAAATCATCAAATTCAGGGATGCGGCGATCCTTTAAAATATTGTAATAATATTTTGTTTCAAAACCATCCGCCTTTTTGCAGATGTCGACCAGCTTACGGATCTCCTTGAGGTCGTTTTTACCCAGCTTGCTGGTTTTTGTCAATTGCTTTACTGTGCTCATAATTAGCTTCTTGAAAGTTTAGTGTAGTCCTTATAAAAATAGCAATAAAATCGACATTATGCAATTCTTCTATTCCTTTAGACTGTAAAACGGGCGGTGGCTTGGATTGAGCGATTGTCGTAGGTGATTTGGCATTGGTGTGCGTTGTTATAATGAAGGAAAGGCTGAATGTCGTTGCGCTTGATGGGTAGTGGCCCTAAAATGCGTTCAGGAAGTGCAGCAGGTCTTGATTCTAACCAGAACTGCTGTGGGAAGTATGCGGTTATTAGCAAGGAGCAAAACTCATGATTAACTTACAGCAGTTAGGGTTACGATCGATCAATGCAGGGGCTTGTACGGGCTCAGACTGGTGGTCTACGGTGGAGGAGGGGAGCCGAATTGACTCCATTAATCCCGCTAATGGTGAAGTGATTGCCAGTGTGATGGCTGGCAGCGCGCAGGACTATGAGCAAGTGGTGTTGACCTCGGTGGCTGCCTTTGATGGCTGGCGTAAGGTGCCTGCGCCAAAACGAGGTGAGGTTATTCGTGCTATTGCTGACAAACTACGCGAAAACAAAGATTATTTAGGCACGTTGGTTACTTTGGAAACCGGCAAAATAAAAGCAGAGGGTGATGGTGAGGTTCAAGAGATGATTGATATGGCCGACTTAGTGGTGGGCCAATCCCGAATGTTGTATGGTAAAACCATGCCGTCAGAGCGTCAACATCACCGTCTGATGGAACAATGGCATCCCTTGGGACCTGTGGGCGTGATTACGGCTTTTAATTTTCCGGTGGCAGTATGGGCATGGAATGCATTACTCGCTGCTGTGTGTGGCAATACAGTGGTTTGGAAGCCCTCTCCCAAAGCACCGTTGTGTGCCATCGCCATTCAACATATCTGCAATCAGGTGACTCAGCAATGGGGATATCAAGGTATTTTTAATCTCTTGATCACTGAGGATCTTGCTGTAAGTGAGCACATGGTCGAAGATGTTCGTTTGCCTTTAATCTCTTTTACCGGCTCAACAGCAGTAGGGCGTAAGGTGGGTGTTAGGGTAGCGGAACGATTAGGACGCAGTTTGCTAGAGCTTAGTGGCAACAATGCAATTATTGTCGATGAGACGGCTGACTTGAATAAGGCGGTGCCTGCAATTGTTTTTGGTGCTGTGGGTACAGCGGGGCAGCGTTGTACCACCACACGACGAGTTTACGTTCACCAGAGTCAATATGAAGCACTGGTAAAGCGGCTAAAGAGCGCTTATGGGCAAATTCTGATTGGTGACCCTATGCAAGAGGGCGTTTTACTCGGGCCATTGATCGATGCAGCAGCACGGGATCGTTATTCTTTAACACTTCGCGAGGTGACGCAGGCTGGCGGTGAAGTGCTTTTTGGAGGGCGTATTATTGAGGGGCCTGGTTATTTTGTGGAGCCTACTTTAGTGAGAGCTGAGCACCATTGGCCTTTGGTGCAGCGCGAAACATTTGCCCCTATTCTTTACCTGATGACCTATCAATACCTTGGTGAGGCTATAGAACGCCAAAATGCAGTGGTTCATGGGCTCTCTTCCGCTTTATTTACCGAGTCATTAGTGCATGCAGAACAATTTCTATCGGTGGTTGGCAGCGATTGCGGTATTGCCAATATTAATGTAGGCACCTCGGGTGCAGAAATTGGTGGCGCATTTGGTGGCGAGAAAGAGACGGGTGGAGGTCGTGAAGCCGGCTCCGATTGCTGGAAGGCTTACATGCGACGGCAAACGAATACTATAAACGGGGGAGCAGAATTACCTCTTGCCCAAGGCATCGTTTTCTCGTAGCGGCTAGCTTATGTGCAAAGGTTAGTGATCTCCGCTGGCTTAACGTTATACCCACCGGGTTCTTTGAGGTGGGTAGTGACGTATTTTTAATCGAAAAGTAAGTTTACTTTAAGAATTTTCCTACTAACACGAGTATAAATTGGGTGTGTGATCAGTTATGATGCAAGCACTATCATTTAGGAGTAATAACATGAAAAAAACATTATTAGTGCTAGCAGCAGGCGTTTTCAGCCTTGGTTCGCAAGCCTTTACGGCTCAGCAATATCATAACGATAGCGCCGCTAAAGTTTTGCGTGGGTTTCAACTGCTGTCTGATCAGGGTTTGGTTGCTCGAGGAGCGACGGGCTCAACGTTACCGATAAACAGCTTATTGCCTAAAGGGCCTGAAACACTGAGCCCCAGTACACAGCAATACAGCACGCGTTATCTGCAATACTACCATGGCATCCGTGTGCTAGATGGTGAGGTTACCCTCCGTAAACCTAAAACCACGGGTGTTGTCCCTAGAGGAGAGTCGCAGCAAAAAGTTTTAGGGCAACTGATACAGGGTATAGAGATCGATCCTAAAGAGCTTGAGGTGTTAAAGTCACCAAAGAATTTAAAGGCTGCACTTGTTGAGGCTAAGGACCACTTTTTCAAATCAACGGGTGAAGATCGCTGGACGATTGAGCTGGATGAAGTGAATCTGGTGATTAAAGATCTAAATGGCAAGTTGAAGCCCTTGTACGAAGCTCGTTTCTATGCAACAGCCAAAAAGCATACGCCTGTACTTTTCCATGCTTTCTTGGATCCGCAACAAGAAAATAAAGTGATTAAGGTATGGAACGATGTTATGCATTATTCTGACAAGGGCCCAGGAGGGAATGTCAAAACACAAGTGTATCATTATGGGCGCGATGGTATACCGGCTTTGAATGTGAGTAAAAAACGGCTGAGTTGTGAATTAAATGACCAGATGACCCACGTGGTCGTGGTGAATATGGGCGATCTCTCAGCTGAATCCTCTCGATATGATTGGTATATGAAACCGTTTCTGTACAAATGCCAAAGCGAAACGCGTGATAGTCATATAGCTAATGGTGCATTTTCTCCAGCGGACGATGCGTATTTCTTTGGTCATCTGGTCCAACAGTTGTACCAAGATTGGTACCAAACAAAAGTATTGGATATGAAGACAGTTACCCTTAGAGTGCATTATCAACTTGACGAAGGCCAACCATTTGAAAATGCGTTTTGGGATCCCGTTACCCGCACAATGAATTTCGGTGATGGTAGCCCTGAAGGCACTGAGGATGGTATGTACCCTCTGGTTTCTATTGATGTGACGGGTCACGAAATGAGTCACGGTTTTACGTCAGCACATTCTAATTTGCAATACCACGATGAATCCGGTGCACTGAATGAAGCGTTTTCAGACATGGCGGGTGTTGCCACGGTGGCTTATCTGCGTGAACAGCATCCAGCACTTTACCAGGCAATCTACCATGCCCCTGAGATGAATTGGAGTATAGGCAGCGCGATTATGAGAAACCCAGATCCTAAAGTGGCCTTGCGCTATGTTGATCGACCTTCCCAAGATGGTGTTTCTGCTGATTGCTACAAAAAAATTCGCGGTGCTGATAGCTGTGCAATTACCTACAATGACGTTGTTAAGTTGGCAGAGTCTGTAACCAAGGATGAAAATCATCGCCAAGGCATCATTGTTCATTTGGCTAGTGGGGTTTATAACAAATTTTTCTACAATCTGGCCAATACACCAGGTTGGGATGTCAAGAAAGCCTTTGGTCTGATGTTAGCCTGTAATCGCGATGGTTATTGGGGTGAAAATACCAATTTTGAGACGGCTGCTTGCCAAACACTGGTCGCTGCAGTTGATTTAGGCTATGACACCGTGGCAGTGAAAAAAGCTTTTACTCGAGTGGGTATTAACACAAAATACTGCCCAGCTACTTCAAAATCTTAAGAAGAGTGATTCTCTATCGAAGATTGACTATGATGGAACCCCAAAGTTCTTGTTGTGCAGGAGTTCCCGCTTAAGCGAGAACTCCTTCCTTAAATTAGCACTTCAGGGCAGCAGACCCCGTTTGAAGCAAGAACTGCTAAGTTCAAGAAAAAATCCTTAGGAACATTGGGTATGTTTTGTTAGTATTGAACTTTCATCGGTCGCTATAAAGGTTTATGTATGCTCAGTAAGTTTTTGCCACAGCAGAAGATCTTTTTTGATGGGTTCAATTCCCTTGGGGATTTATTGTTGGGGATGTCCGAGACATTGGTGACAGCAGTTCACGAGGATCGTTTCGATACCCGTGTGATCACTGCTATTACTGAGGCCAAAGAGCAGGCCAAGCTTGAGGCAAGGAATTTGTTTACTCAGGCTCATATGACATTTATTACCCCCTTTGATCGTCATGATATACATAGTCTCAATAATCAAATCTACGATGCTGTGAATACCATCAATCTCACTGCGCAACGTTGTATGCACTATCAGCTACATGTTTATCCGGATACTATGAAAGAGCTAGTAGTTATTTGCCGTGATGCCGCCAAGTTGGTAATTGACGTTCTGCGGATGTTATCCAATCTAAAAAACCATGATAAAATGTTGACGTTGTGTAGGGAAATTAAAGAGCATGAATCAAGTGCCGATCAACTTTTAATAGAGGGTATCTCCGATTTGTTTGTCAAAGAAAATGACATTAAGACGCTATTGAAACTAAAGGAAATTTATGGACTTTTAGAATCCATAACTGATCGTTACCAAATGATCGCTTATATCGCTGAAGGCATTATTCTGGAATATAGCTAGATGAGTTCTGCATTACTCTTAATTTATATCACCATTGCTGTTACCTTGGTTTTTGATTTTTTGAATGGCTTCCATGATGCGGCTAATGCAATAGCTACAGTGGTTTCCACACGTGTTTTAAGGCCTTTTCAAGCTGTTTTGTGGTCAGCCTCATTTAATTTCTTAGCTTTTTTTATATTTGGCTTACATGTAGCTGATACTATTGGAACTGGAATTGTCTCGGTCGAGGTGGTCGATACCCTGTTTATTTTATGTGCGTTATGTTCAGCGGTTATTTGGAATTTGATCACCTGGTATTTTGGTATTCCATCGAGCTCATCACATGCATTGATTGGCGCTATGATCGGTGCTGCTCTTGTGAAAGGGGGCATGGCACAATTGGTATGGTTTGGTATTTTTAAAACGGTGATATCGATTATCTTATCACCTTTACTTGGACTGGTTCTGGGTACCTTCTTTATGTTTGTATCAAGCCGAATTTGTTTTTATAAATCCCCCCAGCGTGTAGACACCTTGTTTCGTCGTGTCCAATTAGCCACTTCCGCTTTGCTGAGCTTAGGACATGGCGGTAATGATGCGCAAAAGTCGATGGGTATTATCGCTTTGTTATTATTTACCGGCCAATTGAGTGGTCCTGATTTTCATATTCCCTTTTGGGTTGTTATTAGCTGTTATTCTGCGATGGCTTTTGGCACTTTGTTCGGGGGCTACAGAATTGTTAAGACCATGGGAATGAAGATTACCAAACTGAATCCTGTGGGCGGCTCTTCAGCAGAATTGAGTGGCGCCATGACACTGATGTTAGCTACTGAGCTAGGTATTCCGGTCTCTACCACCCACACCATAACAGGTGCCATCATCGGTGTGGGCGCTTTGCAGCGTTTATCTGCCGTGCGCTGGGGTGTAGCGCGTCAAATTGTGGTTGCTTGGGTTCTTACTATTCCTGCCACGGCCCTGTTAGCCGCTTTATTGCATTGGATCATTCTGCAGTGGCGGTGACTGTCCCTCCCCCCTCTAAAGCTTAAGGGAATATTAAATATACTCTCCTGCTTTTGAAAATATGCGTAACCCCTGCATTATTTATTTTATTCTAGCAATTTAATGCTGGAGATTTACCGATATTCCCCACTTGATTCTTTGAGAGATGACTGGCTGTTAAGGTAATTTTAATAATAAGCTGTTAGCCTCTATCTAAAGGTGTTTGACAGTGGATGTGTCAAATCATGTGTCTAACGGGATAGACGTATAAGCGGAAAAGAATTTTTCACGTGACAGTGGGATGTTTTGAGTAAAAGCATTGAAGTTTAGGGTGCCGACTCCGTGAGATTCAAATACAGCAGGAGACAGCTGTGATGAATCAAGTAGAAGTAGAAGTAGCTAAATATGTAGATGAGGGCCCTGCAAATGGTCCGCCGCTTCCGGTTGACCCTGAAAAACTGGACAATGCAATTGACAATGTCAATTCTCGTGAGTATGTCATCGATCATCTGATTACCTCCTTTTACCAGCTAGTCAATGGTTATGATTGTTCTGGTATTTCCGGTATTTTAGCCTCTACGGTTTATAAACTAGAGCATAGTAGTGATCAAGGAAAAAGCGATTACCTGGAAGGAGCAACAATTGCCATCGCTTCTATTTTAACACTACGCTTACTTGGAGCTATCGTCATGGTATTGGACAAATCTATAGAAGAATATGAGCGTCACTTAGATGAAAGTGCGCGAAAAATAAAGGTGTTAGATCAAATAAAACAAAAACGCGAGATCTTGGAAAGTACCATGGCGGTGTTATTATGGCGTATTGATAGCCGGGTTGGCCTTGATGATTCAGTGTTGCAACGTCAATTACACAGCTTGAAAAACCAGCTGCTAGCGCTTAATACGCTACTTAAGATACCTGCATCTGCTAAGCTAGACTACGATGAAAGTGAAGAAAATGAGGAAGAAGGCAACGAATTGGCTAATTTGATAAGGTCTAATGTTCAAGACGACAACGAATCAGATGCGCTACGCAACACAATCTATGGCGAAGAAGTCGACAATCCAGAACAAGGCTTTTTAGACAGAGGAGAAATTCAAGGTGAAGATCCTGATCTTGTTGCAGAAGAACCCTTTAGTTGGACGGCCATCAATAGGGCGAATTTGCTTGTTGCCTTAGATGTTTATCGTGAAAAATATTCAATGTTGACCCCATTAGATAAACACATGCTGTATTCAGCACTGCGTCAAGCTACCAAGGGTGATCAAAATGTATTAGAGAAGGCTAGAGCTTTTCTCATAGAAGAACACGAGCAAATACGTGTTATCAAGATGAAAGCGTTAAATGAGTCAATTGAAGCCTCACTTAACAAGAAACTAACCCCTAAAAGAACTCCTTATGGTGTGCGTGTCTTTAGGGCAATAGGCGATTTTGTCTTTTCTTACAGTACCGGGATCAGTGTTGTTACTGGTATTGCGGGGTTATTGGCTCTGATACCTGGGGCTCAAATCATCATGCTTGGGGTCTATGTTGGCGCAATCGTTGTGGGTGTTTCGTTTGCGTCAGCTAAAGTCGCTCATGACCTCTATAAGGAACACAAGCACGAGAAAATTGATGACACAATTAACAATGAAACGGGGCGATTCGAACAAGCGGAAGCTATTCTTACTCTTTTGAGTCATGCTCAGAAACTAAACAATAGAGATGACGTACTTCATATTATTCCCCACTATGTTGGTAATGACCAAGAAGTAGATGGCATGATAGAGGTGCCGGCAGATGCCATGAAGCCTGTTACAATGCCTCTAGGTGAGATCCGATCTGCTGGCGCATTGTCGATATTCTATGCTGGTACTATTGCCTTTCTGACAGGGTGGTCAGCGGTAACGGGTATCTCTGCATTGATTGCAGGACTAAGTGCTGAGATAGGGACGGGCATTATTGGATTGACGGGCACTTCAGCGGTCGCAGTACCATTAGTGGGCGCAGTATTAGCGACCTCATTTTTTGTTTTTAAAACGTCGCTTAATCTTTATCGTGATTATAAAACAGAGCAACACACCGTAGCTCAACTGAACCGAAATTTAGCTAGGCAGCAGGAGCAGGCTAATGAGGATGACACCGGGACTTTACTTATGATCACGGCGCTGGGGCGTACTGCTTTGCTTGAAAAATACATTACTGACTATTTAGCAACGGAAGCGAAAAATAATCGCGATACTGCGGATAGTAGTGAACAAGAAAAAGTCAAAAGCGCACGTGCTAGAGCACGATTTTTCAGCGCCATTGAGGCAGTCCTGGGTGAAACCCTAGGTGAAAGTATTGACGATAATGCTTTTTACGGTTACTTAGCGAATGTTATTGTAGCTGCTGATCAGACACCTGCAAAGGCAGATGAGGTCAAGTTGTTGGTTTCCAAATTAAAAGCTCATATGAACGGCAATGATCATGAGATTGTCGGTTTGGACAATACCATTAATATTTGCAAAGAGCTGGAGAAAAAACCGCCATTTTTCAGATACAATGCCGACGGGAGTGTGGATCATGCCGGAAATTGGAAGCGTTTTCGATCGACCTTTAAATCTACCGGAAACTTTGTTTTTGGTGTGATGACACCTGTTGTTATTGGCTTAGCGATAGCCTTAACATTTGCTTCAGGGCCAGCATTCCCGATTGTGGCCTCAATCATGGTCGCTGCATTACTGACCACCTTTATTGTTAGTACCGTGCTGCAGCACCGACGCAATAAACGTCTGAAAGAATATGCCATTACTTCGGCTCAAATTGAAATGCGAGATCAAGTGGCTAAATACAATCATATAAAGGCACTTGATGTCCAGAATGAAACTGTAGCCACTAGAGAGCATGTCGAAGTTGACGGCAATGTTGTTGAGCAACAACTGGATCAGGCTATAGGTCTTGTACAACAAAATGCGCCAGGATTGCACCCCCCTGAAGTACCTGTAGTTGTTGCAGAAAATGCTTCGGTTTTGCCAAACCCTGAAGAGCCTGGTGTTGTTGAGGCACATGCTTCGGAATTGGAAATAACAGAGTTGTTGGGTGGGAAGTTAGAAAATGCCCCTGTGTTACTTAAAGAATCTGTTAAGTTGAAGAACAAAGCAGAAGTAAAAACGGATGCTAGTCAATATGTGGAGCGCAAAAAATTGTCAGCCGGTCCTAAGCCGTCAACT
>JBGSSQ010000122.1:0-3108 GCA_041736975.1 Gammaproteobacteria bacterium | reverse complement strand
GCTATGCCCAAAAGCATCTCCAGGAAGATCAATGGAGTCCCGAGCAAATTGTTGGCCGCCTTAAACTGGAAAAACGCGAGAGCATCAGCCACGAGACGATATACCAGCGTATCTTAGAGGATAAGGATGCTGGTGGTACTCTGTATACACACCTGCGCTGTAAAAAGAAGCGAAAAAAGCGATATGGGTCAGGTCGATCATCGCGTGGAACGATACCCAACCGGGTCGACATAGGCCAGAGGCCAGCCATAGTTGAAAGCCGTAAACGCACTGGCGATTGGGAAGGTGATACGATAATTGGCGCACATGATGGTGGTGCGGTAATTGCGTCAATGGTTGAACGAAAAAGTCGATACACTCGTCTAGCGAAGGCTAAAAATAAAACGACCATAGCGGTTATTGAAAGCATCAACAAGCGCATGCTACCGATTGCTGAACTTGTTTTAACGGTCACGTTGGATAACGGTAGGGAATTCACGCAGCATGGCCTGATGTCAGACGTGCTTGGCTCAGACGTGTATTTTGCAAGACCCTACCATTCATGGGAGCGTGGTCTCAACGAGAACACCAATGGTTTGGTGAGACAGTACTTCCCCAAACGAACCCCATTTGATAGTATCACCGAGCATGATTTGCAGTGTGTTGCCAGGAAATTAAATGATAGGCCACGAAAATGTTTAGGTTACAAGACGCCATTTGAAGTGCTCAGCAAGTCATGTGAAAAAAGGGGGATTGCACTTCGTGTTTGAATCCGCCCTCCTATAATAAGTCTTATTTCGCACTCTCCCTATGTAATCCCACCCCAGCATGGATACGGCGCGAAACCAAGTGTTTCGAAACCCCGCATCAGTAACAATAATCGGCTTGCATTTCTTTGGTAGAATATCTTTCAGTACATTTAAAAACTCCTTATGTGTTTTTTCCTTTGTGTAGTTTTTCAATGGATGTGTGCGGCTGTAAAATGTTATGGAGCGACCATTAACTGCGACTGATGCGCTTAAAAAATGGAAAGCTCCGCATGGCGTTAATCCAGACCAATCGACTATAATAACAGGTCTCGCGTTTCCCTTTATCAACACGCTGCACATTGCTCGATATACAATTAAATTTCTTTTGTGAAGATTGGTGTTTCCGAACAATCTATCAATAGATTTGATACTATGTTTAACTTTGGCTTTACGATCTAGAGATCGTCCCAAACTTGCAATAGATAATTGCTTGCACCGAGTTAATGCTTCGGCAGCATCAAACAAAGTTCGTATGAGGCGCTTATCAATTGATTTGCATGCATTATCGAATAAATCATGTAATAATTTCCCTACGTGCATCGGATCTTCTTTCCTGGGTGTTTGGTTACTACCAGGAAACACGAAATTTCGATGCGCGTCTAGTATTTTCTCAATAAGCAGACTTTTAACCAATTGTTTTCTAAGGAGTTATGCTCAAAAATTGTGGGGATCCGTCAGGATTCGACCCCGGTTCCCGTCCCTGATTGAACGATTGGGAAGCCTCATCGAAGTCGGTAATAGTACGCCGTATGTCTTCGGCTTGCTCCTGATGCAAATTTGCTGACCTGGCATCTGTGGGATTGCCAACAGCTTTATCATATAAACGCAGCAACTCCACCATATCTTTATTAGTAATGCCAACAAGCTTGACAATTTTGTCGCACACACCCTGCAATCTATCGACTAGGTAATTTTTTTCATCTGTAGAAAGCGTCGCTAAAATTTCAGGCGTAATGCTTCGCATCACTTCGGTACAATAGCTAAGGGCATATTGCAAATGTGTGGGGCGAATAATGCAGGCAGGTAGCTTTTTCTCATTTGCTTTCAAAGATTTAAGCTCCACAGTATTGTATTCCGAAATACGACAATAATAATCTGCAAGAATGATCTTGGCTAAGGCTGCTGTGAGAGGATGCTCTGATCCTGTAAGAGCTTTCAATTCATTTTTTACTCTTCTGCAGTTGGTGTTAACGTAAGTCTCATTGCCACCGTCTTTCAATTTTTTCGATTCTAAATCCAATAATTTTAGCTCATTGGTATAAGCTAGTGGCGATGAATCAGGTTTTTTTCGGAAAAGAGAGGAAAAAGGACCGCGATTTTCTTCCTCTATAAATCGACGTGCAAACCATTCCCTGACGACAACAAATTGAGCAGCAGTCATCGACACTATTGGAATTTGCACCATATCGGCATCTAAAAGTTCAAATGAGAGGCCTGGTACTTCATGGCATAATACTTCATAAGTCGCTTTATCATTTTTCGAAAAAAGAATCGCAACCCCTTTTTGATTAAATGCGTTGCTTGCAGCCAATACACGGACACCTTGATTTCCCAATTTATTTTTTAATTGCCCCTCAAATGTGGCATAGGGTGATTCACCTATTTTAATACAAGGGCGCATACGTAGTGCTTCGGTCTTTTGGAATTCACTCTGCAAATCAAGAATATTGACATCTGCTGGCCTTCCAGTGTTCGGGTCAAGTAAGGTTGTGGCAACCTGCTGCATTTTCAACTGTTTTCCACCACAAAATGCACCATCTGTCCAATTGCAGCCGGCGCCCTGCCCCTCTCTAAATTGTGAGGGTACCAGCCCAGTAACAATAGCTTGCGCTTTGTTGTGTTCAGGCGCTATGTGTATATTGAAATCTCCAGCAATAATGATATTATCTTCAGACCCTAGTACTTCTTCAATGATTTGTTTATGTCCATCAGGCAAATTTTCATGAGCGGCATGAGCATTGACTATCGTTACCAGTCTAGAGGCAGCGCCATTGGCAACTTTAAACACACAACCACTAGCTTCTGGAAGAATATGTGATTTTATTTTTTTATGATAACCGTCTACAAGCTCAAAATCTTTTGATACCTTGCATAAAAACTTTCTATCATTTGGCTCTGCAACGATTTGCCAACCCAGATTTTTTAATTGATCAAAATCCTGATCGTCCAGCCAAGCGCTTTCTTGGAGCAGTATAAGGTCAACCGTCTTATTAGCCTCAATCATCGCTTGTAGACAAGCGATAACTCTGGATTTGCGTTCAATCACCATCTCTGGTTTTTCATGATAAGGATGGAAGCCGCTCGGTAAATTGGGGTCGAG
>JBGSSQ010000094.1:0-1870 GCA_041736975.1 Gammaproteobacteria bacterium | reverse complement strand
GAACACGAAGAAGTGCTAGAACTTGTCGAATCACGAAAGCTTATGGGCAACGGAATTGGCTGGATGGACGCACATCTGCTTGCGTCATCGCTGCTATCTGGAACGCCTCTCTGGACTGCTGACAAAAAACTGCGCTCGCTCAGTGCTGCCCTAGGGGTGTTGTACTAGATTAAGGTTAAGCCTGATAGGGGATGCTTTCTATCAAGCGCTGCAAAATTCATGAAAAAGCGCGGGGCCGATCTTCTGATCGGACGGTTTGTCATCCACTCTTTTGACCAGTAATTATAACCGTTTCGCCTGACTCCTTTATCATTCCGCCAGCTCTATCAATTTCCTTCTTCACGCGGCGACAAACATCATTGCGTATTTCAGGAGAAAGGGCAGCTAATTGCGACCACGTGCTAATACCGTTCACATAATCTTGGGATAGCTTATCCCAATCGTATGGTACTCTGCGTAGCTGATAACGTATGAAACATTGAGAGTTAACTAAATCGGTAAAATTAGACACCACTCCTTGCTCATACTCGATTTGAGTCTCAAAACGAAAGTCAGGAACAAAACTGCTAAAAATATCATTTAGTTTTTCGCCAAGGCTTCCATCAAGCGGCAGGTTCCAACGCCAAACTGCTAAGAAGTTACCTTTGGGCTTTAATATTTCCCAGGACTTCTTAAATCGTAGAGTGAGATCAACCCAATGAAGTGATTGAGAAGCAAATACTAAGTCAAAGCTTTCTGATTGAAGCTTGGCGTCATCAAAGGTGTCCGCCACGAAAGTTACTTTAGAAAATTGCTTTAAATCTTCCTGAGCAATTTTCTTAGATCTTCTCCCGGCTCAACACACTGGATTGCGTATCCCAGCTCCGCCAATCGAGTAGTTGCTTGGCCAGTTCCACAGCCAATCTCACAAATACTGGTGAAAGAACTGTTTGGCAAAACAGACAACACATTCTGGATAAATTCTAATGGGTAGATTGGCCGATAGGCCTTATAGTCCTCCGCAATTTGATTGAATGTTTTGCCTAAATTGCTCATATTTAAAGGAAGGATAACGCGTTAATGAGCGGGCGCCTTGCGGTCCGTTCGAGTATATTGTTATGCATTCTGTTTCAGCCACTCAGACGAGGTCAACCGATATATTCTCACCGTCGTCCCATGTGTTGCAGCCATCTCATATGAAGAAAAACCAACTTTCTCAGCGACTTTAATTGAATCAAGATGAGCAGGTATTACTGTGCAAGATATCGAATCTAGAAGCAGTGTCTTAAAGCCATATTCGAGTATTTTTGTAGTCGCTTCTGTGGCAAACCCTCGCGTCCAATATTTCCGTGCAAGTCGATATCCTAGGTCAACTTCCTCGCGTTCTTTTCGGGTCTCTGGAGTAAGCCCAGCAAAACCTAGGAATTTCGAAGTTTCGCGCTCTTCGAGCGCCCATGAGCCGAAACCCTTACCTGAATACATTTCAAGGCACCAATCTAGAAATTTTTTGGTAGCTTCTCTTGTCATCACGCCGTTGACGGAGAACTTCATCACCTCAGGGTCAGCAAGCATTTCAGCTAATGCAGAAAGGTCTGATTCGCACAGACATCGAATATTCAACCGCTCAGTTTTGGCGACAATTAACTGTGACATCTCACTCGAATGCATAACATATTAATTACCAGTTCACCTTCATACTACCGCAGCTTATTATACATAGTCATCCACTCTGTATAACAATCACCCAGAATACAATAGATTCAGATACTTAAGCATTTTGCAGCTGTTATACAGAGTCTGTAGATCTACCTATTATTCCCTAGTTAGATCTACAGACTCGAAAGCAGTCCGTATACCTCAACATCACCAGATCTGCTCCTATCTTTGCCAC
>JBGSSQ010000088.1:0-11301 GCA_041736975.1 Gammaproteobacteria bacterium | reverse complement strand
ATCAAAGCGCGCTTTTTCAACGTTAAGAATCTTACCTTTTAGAGGCAAAATAGCTTGGTTTTTTCGATTACGTGCTTGCTTGGCTGAACCACCGGCGGAATCTCCCTCAACAATAAATATTTCTGAGTGCGCAGGATCTTTTTCTTGGCAATCAGCTAATTTACCCGGAAGTCCTGCGATATCTAGCGCACCTTTACGTCGTGTTAATTCACGTGCTTTACGTGCAGCTTCTCGTGCTCTTGCTGCTTCTATAGTTTTATTGACAATATTTTTAGCTTCTGCAGGATGCTCAACTAAATAATGTGATAGATATTCTGAAATAAGTGATTCAATAATAGGTTTAATTTCTGAGGAAACTAATTTATCTTTAGTTTGTGATGAAAATTTTGGATCAGGCACTTTAACTGAAATAATAGCCGATAAACCTTCACGAATATCTTCACCTGTTAATGCAACCTTACCGCCCTTCATATATTCTGTAATATATTGATTAACTGAACGTGTTAAAGCTGCACGAAATCCAGCTAAATGTGTTCCACCATCACGTTGTGGAATATTGTTGGTATAGCAAAAAACAGTTTCTTGGTAAGTATCATTCCACTGCATAGCCACTTCTGCGGTAATGCCATCTTGTTCTTTTACGAAATAAAGTATATCAGCATTTACAGCTGTTTTATTTTTGTGGAGCATTTTAATGAATTCTTTTAAACCACCATCATAAAGAAAATTATCGCCTCTGCCAGTACGTTCGTCGTGAAGCGAAATTCGTAAACCCGAATTTAATACAGCTAATTCACGCAATCGTCTTGCAAGAATATCATAGTGAAATTCAAGCACATTGTTAAAGATTTTATTACTAGGTTTGAAAGTGACTTCAGTTCCTGTGGCATCCGTATCACCTATGACACTCAATGGCGCATCAGGCACACCAAGATGGTAAGCTTGCACATGCACTTTGCCATGCTGACGAATTTTAAGATTGAGAAACTCTGAGAGTGCATTGACTACAGACACACCAACACCATGTAGACCACCTGACACTTTGTACGAATCGTTGTCAAATTTACCGCCCGCATGCAGTACTGTCATGATCACTTCTGCTGCCGAACAACCTTCCTCTTCATGTATGCCAACCGGAATGCCACGACCATTGTCTTTTACTGTGACGGAGTTATCGGAATGGATAATGACATCCACTTGGGTACAGTGCCCTGCCAACGCCTCATCAATGGCGTTATCAACCACTTCAAACACCATGTGGTGCAAGCCATCGCCATTATCAGTATCGCCGATATACATGCCAGGACGCTTACGTACCGCATCTAGGCCCTTTAGCACTTTGATGTTGCTCTGATCGTAGGTTGAATCTATAGGTGTAGACATACCGAATATTCTCTCAATTCAAAAGGGCTATTATACCCTATTTTAAAGAGAATTGCGCTAGTTTGGGCAGTGAAGATTAATACTCCAATCAACTAGCTGTTATAGGTATTGTTGTCAAAATTGGCAAATTTTCAATACTGTACTATACTTACAGTAAGCGTTTAGGACAGGAATTTGTTACTGAACTAACATTGAGAAATCTAAGGGAGTTGGTTTTGAGGAGTGGTGTGCAAGCCTGCCTTGAGTAGGAAGCCTGAAGTTCTTCATCTGACTACCGACATAGCTTAAAAGAGCTCAGTGACGGTTCCTGACTAAATGCTTTTTATATTGAGCGTCCTCCGCGTAAGGGCGCGCTTAATGCTGGCAAATAAAGCCGCTTTTTCGCTCTTTATTGTCAATAAATAGCATTTAAGCGCCACTGCTTAAAGGCTTTCTATATTACCCAACAATTCATTTATGGTCTTTCGTACTTCATTTGATTTTCACAAAGATTTATTCTCAAGTAAAATAACTTTTGCCTGTTTAATGCTGTGTGAGGTCCAGTAGTCTTTCCCAAAACTATGCCCTACTCTCTTTCTTTGTGACTGTTGCTGTAGGCAGATTCTAAAGCGTCGCTGCAAACATCTCGCTATGGGCCTGGATTAGTCACCATCTGAGAATTAGCATCCGAGTACGAACTGGCTCAGCCAGCTTATCAAGGCTAAGATTTATGAGCTGACCTCCTTTTGATATCCCACCTCCACTATTGGTAGATTTGCGTAACCTGCATAGCATGAATAGGTGAATCATCGTCAGTTGCAGCATGTTTCACGTGGAACAATTAAGCTCTCAAAGCCAAATTAACCAACAATGATAGAGAACACTTTTTGTGAAGTTTTTAAGTAACCCAGTGACTAATATAACGTTTCACTTTCTAACACCAGCTACCAATAATCCGCTCATCGAACTGGCTGATCATAACGCCGATATTAATCGTGCAAAAATCAATGTTCAAAAATCTAGACACTAATAATAATATCGGAAGAATAGTGTCAAAAGTCATATAAGTGGATAGCATACTCAAGCCTGGAGCTAATGATATTCGGAGATTTAATATGGCTTATCACACAGGTATTTATAGTCCACCCAACAAATTTAGGAGCCAGCAGTTATATGTCTGTACTGCTCGCGATACTCAAAGGCATAAATACACATTATCCTGCCAGGTGATGTTAACTCAAATAAATTAGATTATCTACTTAACAGATTAATCCAAGAGTTTGATCTATGGGCTAGCTGATAGACTATAAATGACCATGAAAACGTTCCATTGGAAGGCAGTTAAAATAGCATTGCTGCTACTTTATAAGATACGCTTTCATCACAAATAATAATTACCACAAGGTACGGACCCAACCTAAAAATAGAACATAAACTAACCACAATAAATTTCATGATATGTAAATAGCGTAGTCAGACAAGAATATCAGGACGAAAGACTTTGTGAATAGAACAGCAAAAAGCAGCTCAAAACATCTAACTTGACCTGCATACACGGTTTATAAATATTTTCGAGGAAAAATAAATAGCATCTAATTTGTGTACACCAGTGCTCATGTTCATCATGAGTTAAGTGCGTATTGATACTCACTACACTGGAGGTAAGCAACAGCCCCCAGTCTCTTAATCACAATATTACTTTAAGTGTACATAGACCTTTGATAGATTCAATCAACAGCTAGTCTAAAAGAGCAACAAGTCGCCTACACGTTCTAGTACGCTAGATTAGAAGCACCAGTCTATGTTAGTTGAGGCTACAGCCGCAGTTATCAACAAAAGCTTTAAGATGCTAAAGCAGTGATCATTGGCAGCCCCATTTACTTTGTTAAGCACACATAATGATCTGTGTTCTAATAGTCATCTCGATTTATTAGCATTGTTTAACTAATCGAGATGGTGAGCACTTGAAGGTTTTGCGATAGAGTTTAAAAAGGTTATCTAATATATTTAGCAGCATTATCTTTACTCAAGTAAATAGTCTATACAGTTTTATCTCTAAGTAAAAGGTAGTATTTAGATGTCGTACCATAAGTAAAATCAGTTATAGAGAAGCGAGGCACATTAACACCTAGTGCAAATCGAAGACTAAAAATTATGTTTAGCACTTATACCAATCTGTAGCGGTGCATACTTTTACAACGCAGTCATACCTATCGTGATTATTCTTACAATGTTTCACGTGAAACACTGCCACTTATCACTTCAAATCATCTCGGAAACGAAATGTGATCATGCTTAACTGGGCATCTTTAGCGATATAATACTGTTGATCAATACGCTTATCAGGATAAGCACATAAGCAAGAAATAAGATCATAGTTACCTGAGAGGGCAATTGCAAATTAGATGCTATAAAATCTACACATAAAAGATACTTTAAATTTATCTCGCCTTAGCACCAAGGACAACAAGACAACAGCCTTGAGCTGCACACAAACATCCTGAGATAATTGCCAGTGATTATACTATAAATCTTATCGAATTTGCAGACAAAGATGGTCAACCCGTTGCTTGAGCTACACATAAGGATCTACTATAGGAATAACAGCGAAAGTAAGCAGATAAAAAACTCACTATTTAGAATAACTTCCTTTCTTAAAAGTACCCACGAAAGAAGATGATAACGTAAGCTTGTCTCTGAAAATCAAGGTGAGCCTCCTGATTGGTATTGAAATTCTATTTCAAGTATATGCCACGATTGCTCATCGATTGTTTCACGTGAAACACTTTCAATTTAGACACGCTAATAGCAGTACTAGTGTCTCATATACTCTAATCAAAACAGATAGACCTAAGATAATTTATTAAATTGTTTACATGAGCATGTGGTGGCATATAAAGAATTGATTGACTGATTAGAGAGAAACTACTGAGAAGTGATATCACATCAGAAACACTAATCAAATCATACGCCGATATAGAGAGTGGGTAATTATGTGCATAGCGATTACAAAACTAATGATCACAGGTAATCACACCATGTTTCACGTGAAACAATTTAGTCTCTTCATATTTCATTAGCGGAGCAAACAATTGTGTCTCGGTACCCGTCACATACACTTGAGCATCAATCGCATTCAAAAGCTCACCAACCAAGTTTAGTTTTGACTGATCTAACTCTGCAGGCAAATCATCGATAAGATAGAGCGATTGTTTTTTGGTTTGGCTATAAAGAAGTGAACCCTGAGCAAGCCTCAATGCATAAATTAGTGTTTTATATTGTCCTTGAGAGAGGGTATCTTTAACAGGTACACCGTCCGTTTTTAATTTTATTTCAGCACGATGCGGGCCCAACTGCGTATATCCATAATCATAGTCACGCTTTCTGCTATGACCAAGAACATCCATTAATGGCATGTCATGAGACCAACCACGATAGTAGGTGAGTGAAACAGGGATCTCAGGCAACAAATGTGAGAGTATTTCATCGAAGGTTGGGGTCAGCTGACTGATGTAGTTTGATCGAGATTGGTCTAGTAGATCTGCCATGGAGCAAAGCTCATTATCCCAAATGACTAGATCTTTTAACCCCAGCTTAGTTTTCAAAACAGCATTACGTTGTTTGATAGCTCGTTCTGCACGCAGCCAATGTATATAAAAAAGTTGTTCCACGTGAAACACACCCCAATCTATGAACTGACGACGAGCTTTAGAGCCATCATTAATTAGAGAATGCCCATCTGGGTAAAGGATTTGTAAGGGGAGGAGCTCTGCTAAGGAAACGATTGACGAAACCGAACTACCAGCAATTTTAATAGTGGATGAACCATTTCGCTGTTTCGAAAGCCCGATAGGGGTCTCACCTTGAGGGGTACATACTTTAGCATGTAATTGAAACTGTGATTGATCATGCTCAATGATGCGGTTAGTCAGATGTGTTCTAAAAGAGCGGCCAAGACATAATAGATGAACAGCTTCGAGAAAACTTGTTTTACCACTGCCATTGGGCCCACAGAGAAGATTGAGCTTTGGACCAGGAACGATGTCGACTGCCGCAAGATTACGTAAATTATTGATAGTAATGTGCGACAGCCGACTCATAGGGTACTATAGACGTAGGGGCATTATAACAAAGGCGCTGTAAGACTTATCCGTTTGCTCTTGCACTAAAACACCAGTTTCATTATCAGTAAAGCTCAGAACAACGGTGTCATTGCTGATGGTGTTCAGAACATCAATAATATAATCGACGTTAAAACCAAGCTGACAAGTACCACCCTGATAGTCAATGCTCATTTCTTCTTCCGCTTCTTCCTGTTCTGGATTATTAGCTTGAATTTGAAGCAAGTCATTTTCTAGATGAAAACGGACGCCACGAAATTTCTCATTGGTTAGTACTGACGCTCGTTGTAAGGTCTGCTTAAGATTATGCCTATCCATACTAATATGCTTGTCGCTATTCTTTGGAACAACACGATCGTAACTTGGAAAACTGCCATCAATCAATTTAGAGGTAAAGATAAAGTTAGCACTTTCTACTCGCATATGATTAGCACTGACACCCACCTTGATATCAGTTGCGCAGGTGGAAAGCAAGCGCAGTAATTCATGTACGCCTTTATAGGGCAGCAAAGCCTGGGTATTAGCTGCAGAATCTGCAAACTGAACTGAATTCAGCGCCAATCGATGTCCATCGGTTGCTACCGTTCTAATATTCCCACCCTTAACTTCCAGCAACATGCCATTCAGGTAATAGCGTACATCTTGTTGAGCCATGGCAAAGTGAGTGCGTTGAATAAGATAATGTAAATCAGCCTGCGGGATAACCAACTCAACAGTGCTAGGATCTGCCTGAATAGTAGGAAATTCATCTACCGGTAAAGTAGCCAAGGAATACCGGCTTCGCCCCGAACGAATCAGCAAACGATCCTTATCAAATTCCAGCGTTAACTCAACATCAGGATTTAATGACTTGCAAATATCGAGAAGCTTTCTACCGGGAACTGTAATTTCAGCTGTTATGTCATGATTTGCTTGCATGGTGGTATGACCAATCAGTTCTACCTCTAAGTCAGTACCGGTCACCGAGAGCTCGCCCTTGTCAAAACGCAACAACACATTGGCCAATATCGCCAATGTTTGACGACGCTCTACAACACCAATGGCGAGTTGCAATGGAATCAGTAATTCATCACGTTGCAATTTTAATTTCATGTCATTAATTCCTTCGGTTAAGGTTAGGTTGATAAAATCCGTAAAAGGTTCATATAATCTTCTTTAATATCGGCCTCAGTGCCAAGTAACTCTTTGATCTTTCGGGTTGCATGCAACACAGTGGTATGGTCGCGACCACCAAAGGCTTCACCTATTTCAGGCAGGCTATGGGTAGTCAGCTCTTTGGCTAAGGTCATCGCAATTTGTCTAGCACGTGCCAAAAATCTATTTCTACGCTTAGACACCAACTCATTGACCTTAATCTTGTAATAATTGGCCACCGTTTTTTGTATATTCTCAATGGACACCAGTTTAGCCTGTACCGCCAAAAGATCCTTCAATGCCTCTCGGGTAAAGTCTAAGGTAATAGGTTGCCCCGTGAAATGGGCGTTAGCAATAACACGTTTTAGCGCCCCTTCCAATTCACGCACATTCGACTGAACACGTTTAGCAATGAAAAAAGCGACCTCATGCGGCAAAAGCACACGAGATTGCTCGGCTTTTGACATCAAAATGGCCACTCGCGTTTCTAACTCAGGCGGTTCAATAGCGACTGTTAGGCCCCAGCCAAAGCGGGATTTAAGACGCTCCTCAAGCCCATTGATTTCTTTAGGGTATTTATCGCAGGTCAATATAATTTGCTGGCGCCCCTCTAGCAGTGCATTAAATGTATGAAAAAACTCTTCTTGAGACCGATCTTTACCAGCAAAAAATTGAATATCATCAATTAACAACGCATCGGCATTACGATACCAACGTTTAAACTCATTCATTAAGTTGCGCTGTAGCGCTTTCACCATATCAGCAACAAACCGCTCCGAATGAAGATAGATAATTTTAGCATCTTTCTTCTTCTTTTTAATAACATTACCGACACAATGCATCAAGTGAGTTTTACCCAAGCCTACATCACCATAAATAAGCAATGGGTTATAAGCAGATCCTGGATTTTCGGCGATCTGCTGAGCAGCCGCACGCGCTAGCTGGTTAGATTTACCTTCTACAAAATTATCAAAGGTGAAGGTATCATTCAGGGTACTTTGAGTATTGGCAAAGGGATTGTTGATATCACTATCCAATTGGCTAGTGTGGGTATGCACATGTATCTGCGGTTGATGTGATTCAGCAGAAACAGGACGTACTATCTTACGTGTACCTATGCCTAGAGAGAGGGTCGGCGTTTGCTCAGGACAAAACTCCACCAGCAATTCTTTTAGACGACTATAGTAATTATCTTTAAGCCAGCCCAATACAAAGTGATTGGGCGCTAGCAAAGACAAGGCATCTTGGGTTTCTTCTACCTGCAAGGGTTGTATCCATCGAGTAAACTCGAGGGGTTTAAGCTCATTTTCGAGTTGAGCTAAACATTGTTGCCACAAGAGTGACGACACGGGCCTTTCCTTATTGTCTTTGCGAATGGGCTATTTTATCGCGCTTGGCACAAGTTATCCACAGTTTACTCACTAATATTTTTTATGATGTCCTAACCTGAAAAAAGATCGCGTGCAGCATCTGACTACACGCGATCCTCTAGGATTGTTTAAAAAACATAACGCAATCCAACAGAAGCCGAAGCACCAACAAAGCGGTAATCCACATTGGTGGTCAACTTCAAGTGATCGACTAAAGGGATGCCAAGAGAAAATCCAAGTTGTGGTAGAATAATGTTTTGAACTGCGTAATCATCACCATCACCATGAACAGAGCGTCGGTCATAACGAGCACCGAGCACCGAGCTTCAAGCCAATGTCATAATGCTTTTGTGTTTCAAAACCCCATACTGCTGATGCATCAAAAGTGTAATGAGCAAAAGGGCTCTCCGTCGCAACGCCAGAATCATGAAACCAGTCTGAATCCAAGCTAATCCCAGACAAGTTTGTCCCAACATGCGCCTCAGCACCGAAAAATGAGCCGGTACACTCACTCTTAAACAATTGAGCACCAACTCCCAGGCGGAGTTGAGCGTACGCAGACGCATCATCCAACAGGTATTTATCCACACCGCCATCCATCTCTACATAGAGCTTCTCATTGGCATAGACAGATGAAGCTGTAATAACAGCAGACATGAAAGTAAATAGAACCAGTTTTTTCATCATTAATCTCCATAATATTATTAATACGCGTATTGCGTAGCAGCAAGGTAACTGAGCCACGACATATTGTCATCTGTTGACATTAGACATTTTTTCGAGGGCTGATGGCGTTAAGTAAGCTGTAGTGATACACTGACACGCTTGTTTACAACCGGATTAGGGAAATGAGCTTACCGCAGCATGATAATTTAAGTGTGCAAGTCGCTAAATGGATCGCTGACGAAATAATACACACCCAATTCGCCCCCGGAAGCCGCATTCGCGAAGAAAACATCGCTGAAAAACTCAATATTAGCCGCGGGCCTGTTAGAGAAGCCTTGTTAATACTACAAAGACAACGTCTGATAACAATATTGCCACGTCGAGGAGCCATAGTTAAAAAAATAGACGCCTCTGAAATAGAAGATCTTTATAATGTCATAGGTGCGCTCTATACTTTATTAGGACAGCAAATAGCTTCAAACTGGAAAAACGACGAGCTAGCACCCTTTAAAGCACTCATTAATTCGATGAAAAAACACGCCGAAAAAAATGACTACCAGCACTATTTTGAAGAAACCATCAACTTCGTTCGCTTAGGATACCCCATTGCCCAAAACGATTTACTACGTGAATTAATAGAAGATTTAATTCCCAGTGTCTATCGCGCACAATACCAATCCATACAAGAGCGTAAAAAAAATCTCAATGAACACTGGCAAAACTATGCACAAATACTACAAGCCGTTGAAGAGCGTAATACTACAAAACTAGTAGAAATCATCACTATGCATAACAATCAAGAGCAAGAACACGCCAAAATCTTTATTCAGTAGCATTTGAAGTTTCTAAATTCATCACGAGGTTAGTATGATCGAGATAATACCCATCAAAGCGCTTTCAGATAACTACATATGGTGCTTAATAAACCGCAGCAATCAGTGCTGTGTAATCGTTGATCCGGGTGAAGCAGCACCTGTTATTCGCCTGATGACAGAGGAAAAACTAAGGCTAACAGGCATTTTAATCACACACCATCACTGGGACCATACCGCAGGAATAACGGAGATTCTGGCCGTCTATGAGGTGCCAGTTTATGGGCCAGCACAAGAACCGGTCATAGGGATGACAATTGCGCTTAAAGGCGGGGATCAAATAAACTTAGAAGAGCTCGATCTGACATTGAATATCATGGATATTCCTGGTCACACAAGCGGTCACATTGCCTACTATAGCCCCGAGTTTGTTTTCAGCGGAGACACCCTATTTACAGGCGGTTGCGGGAAAATCTTCGAAGGAACAGTGGCACAAATGTACAACTCATTAATGACTCTAGCGGCACTTAATGAAAAAACCTTAGTTTACTGTGGACATGAGTACACTTCCTCGAATTTAAAATTTGCATCACTAGTAGAACCTGACAACATAGAAATTCAAGAGCGAATAGAGCAAGTAGCCAAATTAAGAGCACAAAATCTTCCTACAGTTCCGGCCACTATAGGCACAGAAAAACGTACCAATCCATTTTTACGCTGCCAACAAAAAACCGTCATTAATGCTGCCGAGCGCTATTCTGAAAATAAACTAACCACTTCAGAACAGACTTTAGGTGTTTTACGGCGATGGAAAAATCAGCTTTAATAGAATTTATACTGATAAAATCAGAGCAAGGCGTTCTAAAGTGCGAATCAAAAAGATCTTATTATCTAGGTTAAATGCAATTACAAGAAAAGGTAATTAACCATTTCAACTGTAGATTTCAACTCTGATTGCTACGCAGAATTACGGCTGGCATTTAAATTAATAGGCAAGGTTTTTTGTATCAATTTTTTTAGCGCATCATATTCTGCTTTAGCAAGCTCAGGTTGACGAAGTTTAATTAACGCATATTGCTGAATAACCTGCAAAGGCAGGACAATAGACTCACGTAACTGTATAGATGCACGAACAACGGGCTCCTCAGCCAGTAAATGCGGTTGCCCAGTGATCTTTAATAGCATTTCTTCTGTGAGTTTAGCCTCATTAACGAGTAGAGACCAAAACTCAGAAAATTCCTCATCACTCTTTAGATACAGCGTAAGAGGAAAAAAGTTTTTCAATAAACTTTGCATGGTGTTTTCTACTAGCGTGTGAAAATATAAATTATTTTTATAGAGATTTTTGAGCTCTTGTTGCTTTCCTTGCACCATTATTTTTTGCAAGGCGCTACCAAAACCATAATACCCTGGAACATTTTGTTTCATTTGACTCCACGAACTCACAAAGGTAATAGCACGCAAATTATCAAGGCTTAACGGTCCTTGTTTATCACGACGAGGCGGTCTACTGGCAATATTCAGCTCACCAAAAAAATTCATCGGTGTGATTTTTTCTAAATAAGGTAAAAATTGCGGATGATGAATTAAGGCTTGATATTCAATTGCACTAAAGTCGGACAGCTCAGTGAGCAACTGCCTATCACTTTCGGGCATCGTCACAGTGGGATGCCCTATATTTTCTAGCCCCGCCGTATACAGCTGCCCCATATTGTACTGCGCAGAGACCAAGGTGCCAAAATTGGTGCTGATCGTTTGACCTTGTAATGTTACCTGCAACTCTTGTTGAGCAATATTACTCACCAAAGCACGATAAAACTTATGGGTATTGCCGCC
>JBGSSQ010000057.1:0-2326 GCA_041736975.1 Gammaproteobacteria bacterium | reverse complement strand
TCGATACAAAAAACCAGCTGTGCTGTTGGTCTCACTTTGTCATTTGATACATTTGCAGATGCAAGCTTTTTCATCAACTGTTTTTGGTAATCAGTCTCGCTATTAGAGATTTTTTTACATACAGCTTTTACATCTGAATTTTTCAAAGCCGCATAGTGCCAAATCAGCAATTGTTTAGCCTCTGGCCAAATTAAGCAGGTTAAAACCATTCTAAGCGCTAAATACTCACGCTGTGTTACAGGGTAAGGATGCACCGCATCATCAGCATCAGCCCAGTTTGTTCTATATTGAACATGAGCTGCCCATCCCGGTAAAGTTGTCAGCATCAACGTGAGAAATTGCTCTTGCTCTTGATGGGGGATGCCAAGGTAGAGCAAAGCTTCAGCAATGATTATTTCAGGTTTATGTGGCAACTTTTGCAGCCAATGTAATTTTTGCATATTTTTTTTGTTAAAGTGGTTATCAAACCGAATAAGTAAAAGTACGCTTTTCAGTAAACCCTCATGTCGCATGGGCATTGGTATCGTCGATTGCCCCTGATCAAAAAAGGCCTGTAACCATTTTATACTCTCTCGGTTGATACACAGCATCTGTTCAGGCAGTTTTTTCTGCTGGAAATACGCACTTGCCTGTGTGAGTGCCACCTCAAATGACATATCCTCAAAACCACTAATGGGATTAACCGCAATGAGGTTTTTCAGTGGCCAGAACGGGGCGATTTTCGACCAACTATTAGCAATAGCCGCATCGAGATAATGGCTGCTATTTACCTTTAGTGCGCCCTCAAATTTTTGCGATGGTGTCATTTTAGTATTTACTTCCATAATAACCTCCTTAAAATTGATACTGGTTTCGGTGTGCCGTTACTGTTTTGGGGTGTGGCTGACTTGCATTGAGCATGCGAACATAAGTCTTGAGGAGCCAATCGGGGTATCTAAGGCGTTTTTCACGACGACCAAAGATCATACCGAGCCATGCCGCAACCATCAGCAATAAAAACACTAAATGTATAGCATTCAGTGGTTGAGGATTCGATATCGCCAATGGCGCCAATGTATTCTCTATAAGGTGAACGCTAAAGCCATAAAGTGCCCCCATACAAACAGTTGCTAACAATGACAGCGGTATCATAGCGATTGAACTAGTTCTAATAAGCGGCAAAGCAAACTGCGTTCCGGTAATAATGGCCAATACTAGCAGGAACCAGGTTGTATCGACTGTGGCAAGACTTTTTCCACTAACAACTGAAAACATAAAAGCCCCCAGCATGCCAAAAATAACAGCCAGCATAAAATGCTTAAGTGATGGTGGGTACTCCAAATCAAGCCGCTTATCTTGTGCTACTGAACCAGATGCCAAAAATAAGTAGGCTTTAAATAATCCATGCCAGCACAAATGCGCTACCGCTGCTGGAAACAACCCTAAGCCACACTGCGCGATCATAAAACCCATTTGACCCATTGTTGAGCAAGCCAACATGCGCTTAATGTCGCTCTGCATAAGCTTCCAGAGCGTGCCAACAAGTGCTGTGGTGATACCCACAATGAATATGATAGTAAGAATCACGGGCTGTTCAGATAACATAGGCGCAAAACGTGCCAAGACAAAACCACCACCATTGACCAGACCTGCGTGCATAATAGCGGAGACCGGTGTAGGCGAATTTGAAGAACTGGTTAACCAGCGATGAAATGGCCACAAAGCCGACTGTGACATTGCAGCAAGTAACAACAATAAGCTACTCGTTACCGCAGGCAGTGTGGCAATTGGCTTAGCTATAATTGCCTGCACAGAGGTCTCTCCAGTACTAATGTAGAAAATAGCGAATGCGCTAGCTAGAAAAATCAAGCCTAAGCCGTAATTTTTAAGTGCTAAAATAGAGGAATGTCTTGCAGCCGACCATTCGCGCTTATGCAGCATGAGTCGCGTCAGGAAGTAGTTGCTACTGGCCCAAGCTGCTAACAGAAGCAGAATATGATCAACACTGACCATTATAAATACGGCAAAGAGTAAAATACTCAAATTAAGATAGAATACGTTCTGCTTGCTATCGCCTTTTAAGTAGCGAGAAGAAAAGGAAGCGATTGAAAGACCCACAAACCCAACCAGGCCGATCATAACCAGGCTTAAATGATCAATGTGAAACAACTGTGTAATCCCTAACATATTTTACCTCATGAGTGTGTTAATAATTTCAATTGACATTTTATATAAGACAACTCAATATAAGACAAGCGATTAATTCTAATCGTCGCTATTAGGATTTCTAATCATGCTATTTGATGCGTTAACACTTGGGTGTTTTATAGCTGTTACACAAACAGGC
>JBGSSQ010000018.1:0-2647 GCA_041736975.1 Gammaproteobacteria bacterium | reverse complement strand
TTTAGCACTTTGGCGTGATGATTTTTTACGCATTAGTGGATTTGATGAACACTACACCGGTTGGGGCTACGAAGATTCTGATTTGGTGATAAGGTTGCTGCATGCAAAAGTATGTCGCAAGCAAGGCGGCAATATTATTACGCTGCTACATTTGTGGCACAAAGAAAACGATAGGCAGCATCAAGCTGAAAACTGGCAACGATTTTTGAATACACAGCGTAGCCACTCTATTCTGCCTAGTAAGGATTAAATCATGGAACAAACGATAGCACTAGCCCAAAGCGGAATATGGCGACAAGTTAATAAAAATCTTGTGCGGTTGTCGTTTTTAATTGGCATCATATTGTTGCCTTTCTCAACCCATTTAATGGGGCAAGTGCTTGTTGCTGGTGTGATGCTCGCGTTTATATCTAGAGAGTGGCGTCAAAAGTGGCCTGTTACTAGCGCACAACGAACCACGTTTTGGGTGGTGATTTTTTTTGGCATGATCTTCTTGGGTGTTTTTTACAGCGGAGGTACTTTTAAGTCAACGCTGAATGGATTTTTTAGATGTTCAAAAGTGCTTTATTTCATAGCTTTTTTTCCTTTCATGATACAGAAAAGCGTTAGAGATTTTATACTCAATGCTTTTATTGTCAGTGTGTTAGTTTCAATAGTTGTTATAGTGGGAAAGTTTGTTGATGAGCCATTAGTCAATGCTATTGATAGTAGCTTTCTAGTTGGGGTTTGCAATTTTTTCGTGCTGCGAAAGTTTTTTGATAATAATCAATGGCGCTGGATGTATGGCATACTGTTTATAGTGATCAGTAGTTATTTGCTGCTCTATAATATTGAGCGCACTGGCTATGTGATGTTTTTTGGTGGATTAGCAACCTTTTTTTGGCAGTGCTATCGTTGGAAGGGTATGGTTGCCGGCGCCTTGCTGATGTCGAGTTTGATAGGAGGGCTCTATGCTTTTAGTCCTACATTTCAGCTGCGAATTAATTTAGCCGCTCAAGAAGCTCAGCGCTATATAACTAATGAGCATAAAGGCAGTGTTATTGCTGCGCGATGGGCTCCTGCAGTGGTTGCAGAAACCCAGGATGAACATCAGGTTTTGGGTCATGCTGTAATAGGTTCCTTATTCGAAAGCTATCAAGCAAAACAGGGCTTATTGGATCTCAGGAAATGGTTTTTATTTCCCCATGCAGATATTAAAGACTCTTCAATAGGTTTACGTCTGGGATTCGTCCAGTACAGTTGGCGAGAGATTAAGAAGCACCCTTGGATAGGTAATGGCACTGGCAGTTTTATTGATGTTTATAGAGCTGGGGGTGGCCCAGGTCTTGGTGAGTTTTTGCTTCCACACCCTCACAATGAATACATTAGTGTTTGGTTTCAGTTGGGTTTGGTGGGCTTGGCTTTGTTTTTGATTTTGCAGTGGGTTATATGGTTTGAGTCGTTTAAATTACCTAAACCAGAGCAGTATATGCTGCAGGGGCTGTTAGTCTGTTTTGCCTTGCTCGGCTTTTGTAATGCTTCTTTAACAGTGAACCCATCAGGTAATCTTTTTATATTAATGACCACTCTTTTTTTAGCATCCAAAATACAGGAACGTAAGTATCTATGAATATTGCTATTATCCATCATCAGTACCAAAGAAAAGGTGGTATGGAGCGTTATCTCTTCGATTTAATCGAAGGTTTTGCAACACAAAATGATCGCACCACAGTAGTGGTCTATAAGCAAGATAAAGCACAGCCACTGATGGAAAATTGTGAGGTTATAAAGCATTCATTGAGTTGGTTGCCTCGTATATTACGAAAATATTATTTTGCCCATAGGCTAGTAAAGCGTCATCAACGACAGTCCGTAGATTGCACCATCAGTTTGATGCGATCAAAAAGCCAAGAGATTGTAGTGAGTGGTGGAACTCACTGCGGCTTTTTGATTCACACAGACAAGAAGCCGAGCATCTGGGATCGCTGGGAAATTTATGCTGAACAAAAAAGCTTTTTATCATCACCCGCTATTGTCGCCCATTCGCACATGATCGCTGAGGAAATTCAACGTTACTATGGCATCCCACCAGAAAAAATTCATTGTATACTGCCACCAATTAATACCGAGCGTTTTCATCCCGGCATTCGAGAAAACCGTGAGGCTTTGCGTCAGAAATGGCAAATTAAATCCGATCGCATTACCTTACTTTTTCCTTCTACAGGCCATAAACGTAAGGGTTTGGAACCTTTATTAAAAGCACTAGAGCAACTGCCCTCAGACCGTTTTGAGCTGCTAATCGCTGGCGATAAATTACCCGCTAATAAAATGTTACCTAATGTGCGCTGTTTAGGTTTTGTTTCCGACATGGCGGAGCTCTATGCCGCTGTCGATTTTAGCATTCTACCTTCATTTTACGAACCATTTGGTTTAGTTGTGCCAGAATCCCTGGCCTGTGGCACTCCTGTCATTGTATCCAGCTTCGTAGGGGCAAAAGACTTGCTCTGCAAGGACTATGGTATAGTCCTCCCCTCTGTAAGCGTCAATGCTATTAAACAAGCGTTAGAACAAGCTGCAACGCAGCACTTCGTCATCCCCAAGGATTTTGCCGAACGCTGCAACCTAACAGTTGGCAATCACATAGAACAACTAAAAAAACTGATTTTAA
>JBGSSQ010000425.1:0-6671 GCA_041736975.1 Gammaproteobacteria bacterium | reverse complement strand
GCAACAATGCCCTTGTCGCCAATATTAGGATTGTGACCGAGATTAAGCACACGAAGTGACAAAGACACTCCCACCTTATGGGTTATATGTTGTGCTTTGTTTTTTAATGCTGCCGCAATACGCAACGCCACATCTAGACCTAACGAACACTCACTTAAATCCAGCTCCTCAAGATCATGATATTCCTCGATCAGCCTGGCCAGTGCTTTTGATGTTTTCTGACACTGCCCAAGATTTTTATTATTAAATAAATTGATGCATTTTAGAGAATTTTTTCGTTTATTACTGCAAAGATATTCTCGCAAAGCATCCAGCCCTTGCCAATTAATTATAACACGTTGCAAATCTAATGTATCAACGTTTGGACAGATTTTTAACATCGAAATTACCTGGGCCATCCCATTAGCATCACAAATTTGATCAGAACCAGATGGCAAGATGTGGCGCGCACTGAGGTACGGCTTTGGTGCCTCAATCAATTTAGCGGCATTTTGAACATTAAAATCGCCACCTAACCCACTGCATTGTAAATAAATATTAAATAAATCCAGTGTCTCAAAACAATTTTCTTCGTCTTTCGTTATATCTAAACAACTGTTAAGTCGTGAAAGCCCTACAAGAGAACTCTGAAATTCCTCCAGAACCTTGTTTAGATCCTCCGAGTGACAAACCACATTAGTTAATGCAAACATTAAACGTTTATCTAATTCGGACTTATTAACTCTCACCACAATATTTTTTCTACATTGCTTGATTTCGATAAGCATTTTTTGAGCGTGATGAGCTAGCTCGACAAGTTGATTTGAACAAAAATACAGCGCAAGATGATTTTCAGGGAAAAGACTAATCATTCTGACATACCGAAAAACTATCATAAATTTTGAAAACTCACACAGCAATGCGTGTAAATTTTTTATCACACCCTGAGCAGAATGGTTATTCGTTAGTCCATCTTTCAGAATAGCCATTTCCTTTAACCTTGATAAATTCAAAAATATATTATCGCCAACTGGCCGGGCATTTAACAAAACCTGCAAATGATCTGCAATATCATTAGCAGATTCTGCTTCTGTAATTAATAACTGGTCAATGACATTAAAAACTCTTTCAAAAACTTGTTCGTAATCTCTTTTCAAAAGCTGATGTCGCTCTTCATGTTTATCATCATATTTCAACAGTTCGTCTGGAAATATATTTAGCAGATTAGTATTAAGTCGATCGACACAAAAACGTGTCACGTCTTTTATCTGCTGTCCTTCCTGCCGTATACCAAAGCGTTCCATTACCATACCACCCTCAGATACTAGATTACCCAGGATTTCATCTATACGAAAAAATTCTTTTCGTATTGCCATTGTATCTTCAGTGATCTTCACATTCTTATGAACATATTCATGGAGATATACCCTGACCATGTGCATAACATCCATAAACACTTTGTCTTCTCGAAGCATGCCCAGATTTTTCTCCAGATCTTTTTCAATTTCATGCGGTTTTATCTCAGCTACACCAGTGATCAAGCGCAAATAGTCTACTAATGATTCAACCCAATTCAGCTGCTGATTAACAGATCGGCCTCGATGCAGCTGAAAGTTAAGATAAAAAAACAGTTGTTGACAGGAATTCAGTACGTCCAGGCAAAGATACTCTGAAAATTTCAGACGCTTTGTTCGATATCCAGCTCGAACCGTCTCCAAATATAACAGCAACATATCGACGATTTCACTGAAATATTTATTCACAGGATGATTCCCATGAATACCAGCAAACCAAAATTCTCGTCGAGAAAAATCATCATTAATTTCAAAGTTTTTATTGTATCTTGCAAAAGCAAACTCAATGCGCAATGACGGCTTACACTCAGCCATGTCATTGAACATTTCCTGCACTGCTGACAACTTTTTACAAGACTTTTTCATATTTATCTCCGGTGTGTTAATACAATGTAACGTCAGTATATAGATTGACACGCAAATGACCTATCGTAGTGAATACGTTAATTTTCATAATCAGGAGTAGAGTAGGCAACAGTTATGTTATACATACACTCGGCTGTAGCTAAGATGTTTTTTGGCAAGCTTTAATGGCTTTAAAGTAAAAAAATGATTGACTATGGAGCCAAGAGTACTTGCAACTTATTTGACTCATTAAGCTTATAATAAACATTCTGAACGAGCCTCATAAATGATAGAAGTGTCAAGCTCAATGGCTTAATTTCCTGGATGTGTAATAGCCGTTTCCAAATTTCACTGTTGACTATTTTACCTGTTAACATTAGCCGGTCATTACAACTAACTAACGGATCATTAAGATAGTCAACTATCGCTATAAATTCATTCTGGTTGCATTTTAAAGAGCACTGCAGGCGATAAAGGGGTGATTTACAAAAAAAAGTAGGCCAATTAGTTTTCTGTAAAGGCCGCGCAACACCCGCAACATCACAAATCTTTGCGATTATAGCTTCCTCCTCATTCCACGTTAATGCAGAGGATATCAGTGCTCTGAATTTGGACAAAATCAATCTATTGATATCAATTTCATCATTATTCGTAGTGATCTCTATTAACCTACAAACGAAATCTAGAAAAGTATAGTCACCTTCAATAGAAAATCTTTCGTTACAAAATCTCACAGATAAGTTATATAGTTTATTCATATCACAACCATCCGCAATAATAGCCAAGCCTGTCTCATAAGCCCCAGATAAAATCGCATAATGTAAAGCGCATGCCCCATGGGAATCAGTAATATAGCCACTTCCATGATTTTCTTGAAGGATGGCTTGTGTTACTTTTACCAACACTCCATGATGATCAATTTTAGCAATATACATTAGGGCTGTCATACCCTCACTATCAACTTCGTCAAGTTTTATATTTGCTGACTTCAGCAAATGTAATATTATATTTGTATTGTGCTGATCAAATATTTTATTATTACGTAATAAATAAAATAAAATATTCGCCCCCCATGCATTTCTAGCGTTTACATTTATACCATGAGACACCAACAAGTCAACGAAGCCCAAATCTTTTTCATCAGCCGCGAAAAACAAGGCCAAGCAATTATCATGTTTAGGGTAAGAAAAGTTAACCTGAATATTGACCCTTGATGATGTTTTGAGCAGATAAGCAATCATTTCATAGCTTTCAAGCATAACTGCAATAGATAGCAGCGTATCCCATTTCGCACATATGTTTTTTAACACACCATATGCATCTAGCAAATAATCGAGTATTTTGATTTTCCCTGTAATGGTAGCAATAACAAAAGCGATATTTATTATGGCGTGTCGCTTAACTAAATATTCTTCATAATTATAGTTATTTTTATATCGCTTACTTATTTTATCAGAAATAGAATGCTTCAATGTGTTTTTCTTTTGTGGGTTTACTGAGGACACTAAACCAGGATCATGAACGACCCCTTCAGGTAGAAAATCCCCACAAATAGCAGGCACTAAAGTCTCAGATTTCCCGCTTAAATAACTTTTCAGCGCTGCATCAATAACACCATTCACACTTGCTTTCATTCCCTCCTGAGAAGCATTGTAAAACACCAATGGCAAACGATAGCTCTTAGCTAAATAAAGCACCTCTTCAAGGTTCTGAATGTGTTCCGAATCATTTCGATCAAAACCTAAAGAATGACTAGGATATGCAGTACAAGCCAAAATTACATTACCCCTCGCATTTAAACTATTCTTGACTCGAATTGCATGCTCAATTAAACGTTGAGCGAAATTGTCAGTTGTCAGTCCAACACAAATTATTACTATGTCTGCATTTTGAATCCATTGATCATGAGAACTCGCATACTCTTCCTGACTAGCTGTAATAAGCAAATCAAGAGTAACATTTTGACCTAAGTACTGATACTCAATACAGTGCCCCTCCTCTATTATGTGGCCGTATCCATGATATGGTGCGTTTGTTGAAAGTTGATACGGGATATCATCTTGTTGCCCCTGAAATCCCATTAAACTAATTCTAATTTTTTTCGATAGCTGAGTAGGCTTTGATTTTAATGCCTGGCTGTAACTGTTAAATGTCTCGTTAATCTCTTTAGTTAACTCACCTTGAAGGAATGCGTTATTTCGGCCACAAGAGCCTAACCTCTTGCCATTAATTAGCCTTATTTTCTTTTCGATCTGATTTAGTGTTAGCTTATTACTTAGTGTATTAATTATCCCCAGGGCATTGTCATGTGAGTCGAGGCTAAGAATTGACTTAATACTATAATAACCTAATATTCTTACATTTATCAGCGCATATAAAACAAGGTAATCTAAAGTTGAAAACTTTAACTTGGCGAATATATCAATATTGATATTCTCATAGTCAATACTATCAACTAGAGTGCTTCCATCTATCAACTCGTTATTATCATTTCTCATGGTAATCTCCTTTTTTGCAATATTGACATGATGTCACGAAGTAATGATTAAATAGTTACATCATGACGATTGACGAAAATAAATACTGATACCCTGTGAACTGTACCATGAAATTTTTAAATCTATTTACCGTAGTCAATACTACAAATCCGCTACCTGATTATACTTACTTGTATAGGATTTAAATTGCTAAGGAGTTACATGATAGTTTGAATTGTGACCTGAAGAATTAGATAGTAGATCGCCAAATGCCTTAGTGACACTATGCTCCTCAGGCTCGTTAATCTACGGTTTAGGCGCACCTAGGTTCTCTGTTAACATCTTGTAAGACTGCGGTGGCTTTTTTCTTCATATTTTTTCATTTTTATCCTCACATGTTTTTTTAGGATAACTCTCGCGTGTTGACAGGGCAACAGCAGCGCTTACAGCCCCTGCAATAGGCAATATCCACAGTGCATAACGATAATCATTAGCGGTATAGAGCGGTACATTGTCAACGATCATGTGTTGCCAATGGCGATCCATTAACCAGCCGAACAAGTGTTGACTTAAACCACCCGCTATCATCAAGGTAGAAGCAATACCCTCGGCTGTGCCAGTAATGATAGGCGAATTACTCTCCGCCACCAGGGGATAACCAATGACTTGCGCACTAATTAAAAACCCAATAGCAAAGAACAGCAGGAGCAGCTTCAAAATAGACAGCTGCACACCGGAAATCAACAGCAGCATCGGCAAGGTAGCTATTAAAGCTAAAAGAATCATCGGTCGCTTCCTAGAGCCCCAATAATCAGAGAGCCAACCCATTGTCGGAGAGCCGAATATCATGCCCACAAAAATCATGGAGGTTACTATTGCGGCTTGGGTACGACCAAGGTGATGCACTTGGCTAAGGTAAAGGCTGCCCCACATTGCGCCCAGTAGAAAAATCGGTAAATTTAACAGGCTGATGTATAAGCCTCCAAGCCAATTTTGTCTGTTCTTTAATGCCGCTCCCAGTATGCTAAGAAAGTCTCTTATAGACGGTTTAAAGGCGTGACAATCATCCTCGGCTTTATAATCAGCAGGGTAGTCGCTCACATATTTATAAATGGGTATAAGCATCAGTATTCCGGCGCCGGCCATAAGCACCATAGCCCAACGCCAACCAACCAAATCAGACAATGCAGTCATAGGTACCTGGGCCACAATTCCGCCGACCATCCCCAAGGAGACAACCAAGCCGATGACAAGAGCTAATTGTTGCCGGGAGTACCAGCGTGTGGCTAAACGAATAGAGCTCAAAAAGCAAAATGCCCCACTAAAGCCTGCTACAAAACGTGCCATCATAGCCATATGAACAGAGACTGAGATAGCAAAGGCTAGGGTACACAGGATACTGACTGACATTGCAGTCAAAATGGCCTTTCTGGTTGAGCAGCGATCGAGCACAATTCCTGCTGGTATTAGCGAGATAATGCTCGACAAAAAATAAAGTGATGACAAGTGACCTAGCGCGGTTGCGTTGAGATGAAACTCAGCCAAAACATGCTTATTGAGCGCATTGAATATAGTAATAAGCATGAATTGATAGAAAAAAAACAGTGCTGCCGAGGTGATTACAACCCATGCAGCCTTTGACTTAAGACTGGCCCGGTTAGTGACAACATTTTCTACGGCACCCTCCACTTTACCCTCCAAATTCCTACAACTGCACAAACAAACAGTACACAAAAAATTTTATCGTTTCACAAATACTAATCCACAATCCCAAGCTTCTTTTTTAACTAAACCTGATTTTCTTGAAGCCCACATCTAATAATTTTGCCACATCACGAATTCGTTTTGTTTTTGAAGGTTCTCCAAGCACAACAGCTACCAGCCTACCACTAGGTTGCGCAGCAGACACGGCAAGGCAATAACCTGCTCTAGCGACATAGCCGGTTTTACCACCATCGACTCCGGGGTAGGTGCCCAACAACGTTACTCTGGTTCTATACTGCGCGCCTCTATAGTTAAACGCTTTATAGCCAAGATAAGGGTAGTATCGGGGGTATTTTGCTTGGATCGATTTAAGCAATAAAGCCATATCATACGCGGTAGTTTTGTGATCTTTATGAAACCAGCCACTGGCATTTTTAAAAACCGTATTCTTCATGCCTAATACTCTGGCTTTTTGAGTCATTTTATTGGCAAATTTCGCCTCACTCCCCGCCAGTGTTTCAGCAACAACCACTGCTACGTTATTCGCCGATTTCACTGCGAGTGCTAATATGGCATCACGAACAACAATATG
>JBGSSQ010000420.1:0-2705 GCA_041736975.1 Gammaproteobacteria bacterium | reverse complement strand
TAACACTTGAATCTCCTTAATGCCAGAATTCCTGCCTCTATTTTTTAAGTTTAATATCATGAAATACCATCACATTTTATCACCCGACTTTTCCCCAGACGAAAAACACCCTTGGCCTTTTTCTCACCAATTCAAAGTTTGATCATAGTCATACTCTGGTTCATGATAACCTTCGATTTCATTCTCGATTTGATAGGCTTCCGGCGGTGGTCTTGCACGCTGCCTCTTTGGCGCTTCAACTTCTTCTCCTAGGTGAGTTAATATCTTGATGATACTGATATGGATTTTCTAAAGTCGATCGGGTCACAGGAAAGCCATATAGGTTGCGTCTTGAAGGATAGCTCCATTTTTTTAATCCTCAGCTAGAACAACAGGCATTAATGTTTTCGTTCTTGGTGTGGCAGTGGGCGCGGGCGGGCAAAGTAAAACCCTGCGCGCGCCGTCGCTGACACCGTATCTGGCACAAAAAACCTCGAGATCTTCCTGGCTCAAGCGCCACAATGACCTATAGATTAAAAGCTTATTCGAATCAATGCTGTCCTGACTGACCATTCTGAGCCTCCGTTTTTAACGATGGGATCAGTATAAGTGGGGATTCTAAGAGGGGGTAGGTGGGATTATTGGTCGCTTACGATAAGGGTAAACGGCTGGCGATATTACTTTGAGCTGATGTCAAACCGATAGCACGAGCATCAGAAGCCACACCAATAACAGTGCCATCACGACATTGAAATAGCGTATCGATCAATACTCACCTCCTTGTGAGAATAGCTCAGGATATCCCACGTTTAATGAACACCTGTTTATGCATGCCATGCTCTCAGACCCCGAGGATGTCGCCACTCCCTGCCCGGTCTTTGGCAGTGGCAATATTGCTTTCCCTGATTCAAACAAGGTCAGCCATCCCAGATGGTGGTTAACGGGGCTCAATCACTTCAACCCGAAGGCTTACGGCCTGCATAATCTCTGTCTACGCTTAACGCCGGACGTTACCGTACGCCGCTCAAGACTCGGTTCCGCGTGTGCTGGGTCGGCACTTCGTGGCGCACTTGAAATGCCTATGTATTCATAAAATCAGACGGATTTTAATTTTAAATAGCGGGGGCAAGTGAAGACATAGTTAGGTCTAATGTGAAATATAATGTTCAATCGATAAAATATTGT
Organism: Gammaproteobacteria bacterium; assembly: GCA_041736975.1. Lineage (GTDB taxonomy): Bacteria > Pseudomonadota > Gammaproteobacteria > JAIEPX01 > JAIEPX01 > JAIEPX01. The sequence goes on along the minus strand of JBGSSQ010000420.1, from coordinate 1,541 downwards.
TGCAGACCTTGCTGCCATGGCAATATCATTATATGATCAATTTTTTTGGCGTATTTTTCATTTGATAACACAATGGCTTCTGAATTTGGAACATCTTTTGATATCATTTTAAATGAACTTATGTCTTCAGGGTTGATATGTGTTGCGCTTTTTATTTCAATGCAGAGCAATGGCAATCCAGGTCGTTCAACAACGAGATCGATCTCGGCATCGGTTGATGTGCGCAAATAATTAAAACGAAAGTCTTTTCTGGCATAGCTAGCATGTCGAATACACTCAAGTATAATAAAGTGCTCAAAGGCATTGCCATAAGCATTTGTTTGAGGTGCGAGAGGAATGGATGAGAGTCTCGCTAAAGCACGGACAATCCCAGTATCAAAGAAATAAAATTTGGGTTTTTTACTCAATCTTTTACGAAAAGAGCCTTGATAGGATTCAAGGAAAAAACCAATGAGCGTATCTTCAAGAATCGAGTAATATGATTGAATGGTTTTATCATCAGTGCCAACATCTCTTGCTATGTTAGCATAATTAATTATCTTTCCGTTGCATTGTGCGGCAACTTCTAAAAAGCGTCGAAATGGATTTAATTCGCGAATCATATGCTCATCCCAGACTTCTTCTTTTAAGTAGGTATGAGCGTAGGATTTCAAAAACTCTCGGCGTATTTCGTTATCGTTGGTGTTAAACACATTCGGTAATGTACCCCATTGTAATGCATGATCCAAATCAAATGAATCACTCAATTCATGTGCAGTTAATGGGTATAGATCATAAACAAAGGCTCTGCCTGCTAATAAATTAGCGCCTCCATGTTTGAGTTTTCTTGCGCTTGATCCTGTCATGATAAAGATTTTTTTGCTCTTCCTCATTAGTAGTTGAACAGTATCTAGTAATTTTGGTAATTTCTGGATTTCATCTATGATGACGTGTGATACATTATCATCAAGCGCCTCTACGACCCTCTTGAGTTCGTTTGGATCGCGGTTATATTTTTCAAATTGGTCATACTCAAGTAAATCAATATAAAAAGAATGGCCATCATCATAAAGTTTTTCAATAAGCGTGCTCTTTGCTGTATTTCGAGCGCCAAATAAAAACAGATGGCGCTCCGAAGTAAGCTTAAGCTGCCGAGTAAACATAACCATACTCCGACAATATATTACATTCTCCGAGTATGGTCCGGAAATACTGCTTAGCCAACCCCAATGACAGCAATTTAGCGACACCACTCCGAAAATGTAATACATTCTCGGGTCGTGGTCCGGAAATGCAGCCTGGGGGACTAATAAGCACTAACGACCACCCAACCTTAGCCCCGAAACTGCTACCAGCAAGCTAATACTAAAATCTTATCTAAAAGCGAGGTCAAAACTTGAGCGAGGTTAATAGCAAAGGCGTCCGAGATAGTTTCATTAAACTGCGTAGGCTCAGTGGAGAAATGAAGTCAATCGCTGAGGCAACATGCGCAGATATTATCAGAAGTTTATCACAAAACCCTCAAGCGCATAAATCAGTTTATGCGTCAAATAGCTACCCTT
>JBGSSQ010000418.1:0-7048 GCA_041736975.1 Gammaproteobacteria bacterium | reverse complement strand
GTTTCATCGTTACTCACGACATGGGTCTCTAGTTGCTGTCTATACATGACAAGGCGTTCACGCCAAGTCTTCCAGTCGACTTTCAAATGCCCCTCATCGACCCTGTAGTTTCTATGCATCTCAGCATTATATTGAGACTGCAGTTCTATAATTTTAAGGCAAATAGTATCATTAAACCGGTACAAACAGTCACTGACCATTTCATTTTCTAACTCACTGATTACGTCTCCATCCATATCGCTCATTTCCATATCAGATGAAGCAGAAAATGTAGTTAAATAGTAATAGGCACAAGACAGTAAATGTATAGCTAAATTTATTTGTCCATTTGACGACAAAATTTTTGCAAATGGCTGACAGAAGTCACTATAATAATATTTTGCTAACTCTTCGTTTTTAACTTGACTTTGAATGATATTGTCTAAAAAACGAATTACTTCTATTTCCTCATCACCTATAGGATGCATATTAAGATACAACAACAGTGGACGTATGATACTTAGCGCATCTAAACGTGATCCACCACCCATCAATTTTTTAATCACTACCTTAAAACTATTAAGAGACTCACGTTTAGATTTCAACCGAAGATTGCGCGTTATCTCTTGCACACTTTCGGTGGAATAAATTGTGTCACCTATTGTATCCTCAGGCCTATCGCCACCATGATCACCCCTAGCTTTCTTGTGAATACGTTTAGCAAACTTCGCCCATTCAGTACGATCACCATCAGGAGCAATTTCATGCGCAATCTGAGTCGGTTCTTTTATAGAAATTTTCTCCCAAGGATTAATAGCTTGCCACAAGTGACTACAGAGTGTACGTACTAATGTATCTTCACCATCCTTCTCCATTATTTTGATAAGGCCCTTAATACCATTTCGAAAATTATCTCGTTGTAGTACAGAAAAGTTGCCACGAATCACTGGTATCATTAACTGCATCACACAATAACAATAGGTATTTAACAAGCTAAGCGCTGCATTGTCTACGACATCGTCTGTTAACGAACCAATTCTCACATAAAATCTCCGCCGTTCTTGCGCTGAATCCTCAGAAAGTCTAAATATGATAGCGTGTAAACGCTCCCATGCTTGAAAATATTGCTTCGCTGCCATATGCGAATTAACTGACTCAATAACATCCTGTAGTTCGCTAGCATCCTCTCCAAGTATTTCCAAAGCATCAGGAGCAGTCGGATATACCGGCTTGAGTTTTTTCCATTTCATGGTCATGACCTTATTTGTTAGAACCTAAACTACGCCCAGCTCGGTAAAGTTCTTCAGTACTCTCGCTCACACTCCAAGGATCTCCTTCTACTGCTCGTCGAGAGTTGAACATTCCATACTGATTTTGTGCCTGCGATGGAGCGCTATCCGCGTTACGAGGTTCAACAAATTTGTTATTCTTTTTGTGGCTATTATTTTTCAGTGCACCCAAATCATCATTAGATGACAAAGTGGCCAGTTGCACACTACTTCCATCGTAAGCATCTCGAACACACTGCCTATCCTTTTTCTCAGCACTAGACTCACTAACTGATTGAGTATAAAAATTATTGCACCATGGGTCTGAGTCTAACTCTGGCTTTGGCTTTTCAGGCTTTAGGGGATGAGGAATCGGCCTTGTACACCGCCTTATCAATAAAACCAAAGCAGTAATTATGGCGATAAGCATTGCGCTCATTCCAATCGATAAACCAATGATGGCTCCACGATCCGATGGCTCACCCGCCCCAGAGGTAGGCGATGTGGTATTAACGAGGGTATCATCTGGCGGTGTCGTCTCTGGCATAACTGTTGCTGGCTGTGTCGTTGGCACAACTGTCGTCGGCCGCGTCGTTTGCACAGCTATCACCGGCTGCGTCGTTGGCGCAACTGTCACCGGCTGACTCGTTGGCTCAACTGTCACCGGTTGCGTTGTTGGCGCACCTGTCGCCGGCTGCGTTGTTGGCGCAACTGTCACCGGCTGCGTTGTTGGCGCAACTGTCACCGGCCGCGTCGTTGGTGCAACTGTTGTTGGCTGCATCGTTGGCGCAACTGTCGCCGGTTGCGTCGTTGTTGTTGCCGTTGTCGTCAATTTTGTCTCTGTGAGCGCTTGCTGCCCCCCTTGCCTAAACACCTGCACTGGCTTTTCATACATACGAATCAAGCCATTGCTCAATTTTACTCCCAGGCTTGGGGCTTCACCACTACCATCGACCGCAACCTTGATTTGACCGTCGATTACTTCCTGTTGCGTAAAACGCGTTACCGTCACACCCTGTTTTTTTAGTACCACGCGAACAGGATTGACCACTTCAAATTCGATGGTGCCATCTAGCGCACCACCACAGGTGGCAGACAATTGTGAGGTCGTTAATGTACGCTCCCCCGCACCCTGCAAATCAATCTGTTGATTTTTCAACAGCGGCACACAAAACTCTCTCACCTCGGCGTTATAGCTATACGTGCTTAAACCTTGACGCCAACTGACCACAAACCGGTCATCCGCCAACGCAGCACAGCGTGGATGTTCCTGATCGTACGTCACATATTCTGAGACCATAAACGGCTGAGATATGGGTGCGCCATGATCATCAACAATACACGCCATACTATTCACATCATTCGACAAATTCTGGTTATAGGCGACCAAATTCATATTTGATCCAAGACGACACAAACCAACTCCCCAATCATATTGATCTCCATCGGCCTTGCTAGTCAAATTAACAGGATCACCTAGTAAATTTCCGGTTAAATCGATCTCCTGTAAATATAATTCATAATCGATATTGCTCTCGGGATGATTCTGCGACCACTCCACCAATAGTGTATTCCTTGAAGTTAATAGTACATCTGGTCTGAGCATGCAGTCTTGATTCGTGGTAACGATTCGATGTGACGGTGTCAAGTTAATTGGATTGCCGCTGATTTGCATGTCGGCATCGATGAATCGTCCTATCAATGAACATGTTTTACCCGCAACTTCATTACGCATGGCGACGAAAAGCCTTCCACCGGGTAACGACACAATATTTGGATATTGACGATATGTGCCACTGCCAGCGTTGACGCGTATTTTGTCAACATCAAGAGAGCCATCATTATGAAATCGCTTTACGTAGGTGTTATACACACCACCCTCATTTCTTTCAAACACCAAACTAAAGCCACCATTATCATAAGTTGCGATAAAAGGCGCAGCCCCGTCCTCATTCAATCCAAGATTTTCTCCTAACACATTACCGTTCACTAGCTGACCGTCAGCCGATATAATTTGAATTTGCAATAGGCCATCGTTGTAAGAACCACCCAGCTTTAGCCAGGACGCAACAATATTTCCGTTGTCGAGTCTCGCTAGACTGAGATTTTCTTTACCTCCGCCATCTTCAGACAAACGCACCGGATTATTAGTAATGTTGCTTTTAATCACTAAATAAAACTGATTATTATACTTATATCCTATCGCATAGGAATTGCCACCCAACCCTAGCACCGACTGCGGGTAATCACCCACTGGCCCAACGGCAAATTCGGGTGAAATCATCTGGGACTCGTTAACGGGTGAACCTGTTGGTGATATGGTGTTTTGCGGCACAAATTCCTGACGTGCTACATTGAGGTTAGCATCAAGCATCTTGAAAAAACCGTCAGTATATTCCACCGTCAATGATAGCGACTCATTACTTGTATCAGCCACGATTTTTAATTTGCTATCAAGAATATCTTGCTGTGTAAAGCGCATCACAGACTGATTATTCGCATCCACAATAGTCATATGCTGCTGATTAACTACAGTGAATTCAACATTGCCGGCGATCTCTCCGTCACAGGCAACTGAAAGATGGTTCGATGTCAACGTCATTTCCGTAGCTCCCTGCAAGGCAATAGCGTTGTTGACTAACATCGGCACACAAAATTCCCGCGCCTGCGTGCTATACGAATAGGTACTCAATTGTTGACGCCATATGACAACAAAACGTCCACCACCCAGACTAACACAACGAGGTTCATCTTGATGATAATCTGCAAACTCTGATGCCATCACAGGCTGTGACACACGCCGGCCTAAATCATTAATCATTGCCACTAACACATTTTTATTATTCGCGGTATCTTCGACATAGACCACCAGATTAAGATTTGACGCAATACGACAAGACGACAATCCCCAATCATTTTGCTGACCATCTTTTGGCCCTGTCAGACTCATCATATCTGAAATAGGCTGACCCTGTAGATCAAAAGCCTGAACATGTTCTTCCCATTTTAGGCTGTTTTCAGTGTGATACTGCGATGTCCTAACAAGGATTGTATTAGTAGTCAATAGCACACCGGGGCGTAACATGACACTAGAACTTGTAGTGACATAACGTAGTGTTGGAGACAAACGTATTATGTTGCTCACTGTCTGGCCATCCGCCGCTAAAAAATAGCCCTCTACATAAGCACTTTTGCCAGGTTGTTCATTACGAATCGCGATAAGTGCTCGACGATCAGGTAATGTAATTACATTAGGATACTGACGATAAGGTGTAGTGATTTTGTTTACTCGCATCAAGCCACCATCAACGGCACCATCATTATGAAATCGTTGCACGTAAGTGTTATATCCAGACTCATCCCACTTTTCTATCGCCATGCAAAAACCCTGATCGTAATATGCAGCCAAAATGGGACTTGCTTCATCTTCATTTCGGCCTAAATTAACCACCAATATATTACTACCTTGCTTTACACCCGCAGCATTAAAAAGTTGGAAATAAACGAGTCCATCATTGTACGCCCCCCCTCTATTCAACCAACCGGTAATAAAGTTGCCATTTGCCAGACGAACAAGATGAAGCTGGGAGGTACTGCCACCCTCGTTGATGCGAATAGGACTTCCTAGCACACCATTTTGTTGAAGCATGAGATACATATTATTATTGAGCGCATAACTGACTGCGTAATCACCATTTTGCAGCGGGGTTGCTGCCCATGGTTGCGCATTAACTGGCCCTAACGAAAACTCAGATGACGCTTGGCGTGCTGACACATCACGCAGCTGCTGGCGCTCCATTTGGTACTGTTGCCTTAATGTCATCTCAGCCGTTTTCGCTTTCCAAGCAGGGGTTAAAATGGTACTAGCAGAATAAGCGTGCGACAGCTGTAGCATACTCCTCTTAACCACATGGCCATCAATATTGCCTACTGGTAATTCTGGGTATGCCACTCCTGGAGGTGCCATCGGCTTAGAAAACGCCGCAGCAGCAGTAGCCTGTGCGGCTAAAGAGATCATAAAAACTTCGAGAGGATTTTCAATGATGTAATTAAACAATTTTCTTGTTGCATCGAAAATCCATGGTAAATAATCTTTTTTTTCATCTGTCATTTTATGTTCGTGCTGTTCTTCATACTCTGTATCATTTTCTATCATATCATTATGCTCATAATAGTACTCAAGTAAAGATTTAATGGCTCCAGAAACATCTATCATCTCATCAACAACAGAATCCGATAATATCTCAAACGCTCTCTCTAAATGCTCTTGAATATTTTCGGCAGAGTATTTTTGCTCATTTGTTAAGTGTTGCTTCAACTCCACATCACTCACTGCCAATATCAAATACTTACGTAAGACGCTCGAATAGAATGTGCGAATTTTACAAAATAATTCAACATTATCACCCATACTTTTCAATAAATAAACCAGATCATAAATCACTTTTTTTAAGAAATAGGCTTCATTGCACGCATTAGCCTGAAAAAACTCTGGCAAAACAGAACTAATCTGTCGACGCATTTCTTTGTGCGCCTCATTACTCATATTCGCGTCAGTTAAAAGCTGCTCAACGGCATTATTATAATCAAACAGAGTGACACATTGACTTCCAAGATAATCATCTGGCCAAGGCATGGTTTCTTCAAATTTCACCACGGGAAATTGACACGTGCCTAGCACGTTGGTTTCATCAATCAGAACCTTAAGCTTGTCAATATCGCTAAGAAACAGAGCATTACCGAGTTTTTGCAGTTCATTCTCTTTCATCATTTTCTCCAAAAGTTTAGGTTTGTAAATTTACAGACTAAAATCGCCAAAATATTTTGGCTGATCATCATCAACATCTTCATTACTAAGGCCTCCCTGTCGTTCGCCTTGATGTCCATTGTCATCAGACCAATCCTCTACTTCCACCATACCGACATTGACACCGCTAATTTTCTGTGGTTGATTCGCATTGTGGTCATAGAAATCTTCATCCTTCACCTGAGGGATGAAAGATACCGTTGCCGATTGATCCGCGTCTTGATCATCTTCACTCATCTCATCTTTATCTTTTCCGATTATCATGGGCTGACACTGATGTCTTGACTGATTTTCACTTGCCTCACTCGAATCACCAATCCAACTCATTGCGGGAACAACCATCGTAACATCATCACCTGCCGCATCATCCGTTCCATCAAATGGATAATAATTATTGTGCACATGTGATCTGCTCTGTGATATGGAATTAGACCGCTGCCAAAGATTTCCTCCTTGTTGAAACAAACCATGACGACTTGACGTCGCAGATTGTGCAGCCACTTCTAATGCAGAATTGGACCGCACAGCCGGTAGATTATTCCGATGAACAAAATCATAACCATTTAACACTTCAAGTTCTAGGCCCATTCCTAACTCTAAAATTCCTACAGGCTTATAGTTTTCTTGAGGAATGAAAATTACATCGACTAATTGTTTTTGATCGCATTTCGCTCCTATTTTCTTTATTTTTTTCCTATAATTTGAATATCTAATGGCAATATTTTCATCAACTGCATCTCTTATTTTATCCATTAAGCTTTCCATACTTAATACTAATGTATCATCAACTGATCCGTTGACTAGATTATCGTCCATCATCATATACGTAATGGTGCGACTATGTTTGATGAGATTAAGGTACGCAGTTGCTCCCACCGTACGCATGCCTACATTCGCCAAGCGAAGGCTAACTAGCTTGTAGTTTTTACGTGTAGAATCAGTTTTTTTAATTTTAAAACGTTTGACAGAACCAGGTGCCTCATAAAGTGCATCA
>JBGSSQ010000411.1:0-5355 GCA_041736975.1 Gammaproteobacteria bacterium | reverse complement strand
CATTAAGATCTGCGCAGTTTTGAAGTCTAAAATTCTCTGAGAACAGAGAATCATCAAATGATTTCATACCTCTTGTTCGCAAATATAATAAATCTATTAGGGCGCGTTCTTTACTTGCAATAAAAAATCTATTGCCAAACTCATCCTTGTTGGATAAATAGTCTCCATAGAGGACGGGTTTAATGTGGTAAAAGTTAAATTGCCCATACTGGTTAATAAGAGTTTGTGTTTTTTTAGGGCTGACTGATGTCAGAGAATGAACTGCTTCGGGAATCATATTATAATAGCTTAATGCACTTTCTAAGCTGACATAGGACGGTGAGTAAAGTTGGTTAGCAAGAAAAAATCGTGAAAACCCAACCCCCCGATCCTCCTCTCTTAATGTATATACCCCTCTTTTTAGCTGTATGAGCAATCCTTTGTCGGTCCACTCTGTAACTTGCCGGCGTAAAACTGAGACGTTTTTAGTCAAATGAGTAAAGATGTTACTCCTAAAAACAGGGAACATTCGCACATGCGCTTTAAATACGTCAAATCTCATCTATTTCTCCAAATTACAAATAATTGTAATATAGAGAAACAATAGCACGAGTTTACCATTCTGACAACTTTTCCGCTCTTCTAACCAAACCTCTGATCACGTCTTTAATAAAGGCGATTAACTTCATCTCTTTGCCACATCCTTCGCACTTTAATGGATTCGGCGGGGTGTTATACTGCCTTAATGAAGTAGTGGCACGAGAAAAACCCCATCCTTATGTGTTGGCCGACCGAATTTATGGACCTTCTTCGTGAGCTTAGAAATTGAATATAATATGGATTACAACGCTTTTCTGAAGATATCGCTGAGCTCAGATACAATATGGAGTTAAAATGTAAGCAACTAATATTCCCACGCCAGAGTCTTCTTGTATCATATCCTTTTTTGAGATTGCGCTTGCGAGTCATTAGTGTCGCAAAGTCGGCGAGGCATGGTACCCTGAGCGGTGTTTGGAGTGCTTGGATTGAAAAATCCATGCCTTTTCAAATTATCAATGACATGAGGGTCTGAATCAGGATTACAAGGTGCCTCACGACTTTCTGAGTACCCCCAGTTTATGAGGGCTTTAATACCCTCTCCTATGAGACCTGGAATTTGAAGAATTTGATGGACCGCCTGCGCTTCTCTGGCAGATGCCATTTGCTCAGAGGCTAACAAATGCACTCCATAGGCATTAAAATGATCACCCGTTTTCCCTAAGTCTTGAGCCGTTTGGATAGCTTGACAGCCATTGTCAAAGAGTTGATCAACGTAGTTCTGATCATAGAGTAAAGTATCACACATATTCGCGCCCAAGAGACACCATCCAATAGGACCTGCTAGACTTCCAGTAACATAACTCAATCCAATCCCGAAAATCACGTCTCCTGCGGTATTTGTTGCGGCATCTAAAATTAAATCCTCACTGGCCCCACGTTGATATGAGGATGCTAGGTTAAAAGTAAATTTAATCAATAGCCCCTTAGTACCAAGATATGTTTTTATAGCACCCGGTTCAAAGGTCTCAGGATTAGACAACAATTGCATAATACTTGCTTGATATTCAGGACCCAATTTTTCAATGAGGGCACCCCAACTAGCTTCACTTCCCGCCTTCATGCCTTCTAATAAAGCATCTACAATACGATCACTCATTTCACGCTGAACATGATCTGACAACACACCGGTATCGTTCATCTCTTCTGTAGCCTGTGCTAAGAGATCTTGAAACTCTTGCTCGTTCTCTAGGATCGCCTCTAATGCATTTTGATTAAGCTCTGTAGAAAGATCAATATTACTCTCGAGATTTTCTGTCTGATCTACTTTTGTCTCTTGTAATTCAACTTCAATTTTCGGCTCTGGAGTCATAAGATCATCGCTCTCTCTGACGTCAAATAATTTTCTACCACCTTCAACCATATTCTTGTGTGACTGTTCAAGATAAGCAGTATTTGTCAAAGGAATATCGATATTCATGTGGTAAGACTGATCAACAACAACACGTTCGCCATGTCGGCTCGATGTATGAACTTGCCCGATAATTTCGTTAGCATCAAGATGTGTCCCTTTTTCACCATAGACTACAGGTCTTTGATCAACTTTTAGATGTTCATAGTCAAAACTCACTGTCGCCGTTGCAATGGCATTTTCACCTGCAACATTGGAAGGCTCCTGATCGAATGTTAATCGACTAAGATCATTAAGATTAAAACTCACACCAACACCTGAATAGTGCGATTCATCTCGCTGTGTAGTGCTCACTAGTTTATCAGGAGAGAAATTATTAACGCCGTCCGTTTCGATAACACCGCCTTCCATATAAGCCGTTCCAACTTTAACAACGTGGCCATCGGTATTAATGCCCTCCTTCACAAAGATTCCACTGTGCATATTCGTTGATTTAGAAGAGCCTTCGCCCACATAAGCGGACACTTGCCCTGAGCTACTTGCGGAATATGATTGACTTTTGACTTTGCTTACATCCTGCTTATCACGTACAACAATTGTTTCCACATCAGCATCGAGAGTCTGAACGCTAATATGAGCTCCATCTAGTTCCAAGGATGTCATTGCCTTTCCATGATTGTGTATTTTCAAATTGCCACCGGCAGAAACCTGGGCGTTAACGTAAGTGGTTTCAGAACTCTTCACTTTGCTATAGGAGCATCCCACCTCATTTACCTGACCTGTTGGAGTAACACTCACATGAGCTGACTCAGTTTTTTGCTTGTAAGAGGAATGTAATTCATCCGCATGCAATCGCACTTTAGGTGCATTGATCTCCATGTCTTTACCTGCAGCAACCTTACCTCGAATTTCAACCTCGCCTTCCGCATCCAAAACCACATTACCACCACGATCGATGCCACCTTGTGCTTGTGTTTGATAAGACAATTTACTCTCTTGTTTTGTCATCGACATAGTTATTGAAGGAGAAAACCCCTCCGCGCCACCTAAACCATAACGAGATAATAATTCATCACCGAGTGCTCCGTTTGCAATACCGCGCATTGCACTATTGGTGGTATTATAGAGATCAATACCTAAATTAGCGGCATTAGCAAATGTTTCCGCCACATTTTGGCTTTTCGAAAGGGATTGCATTTTAGAGAGGGTTACATCTTCTGCAGTAGCCATATCCCAAATATTGCCGCCATTATTGAACACATTCCATGCGCCAGCTCCAGGAAGTGAAATTCCAACAGATTGAGATTTTTCATGAATAGAATGGTTTAAAATCTCCGCACCAAGTAAAATCTTATTTCCTGACTTGATAAGCAAATCGCCATCACCTATGAAATAAGCACCCCGGGCATCAACATTGCCTTGCTCTAAATGAATACGAGTAACACCATTATCTGCAAATAAAACTGGCGTAGCACTTTCATAGATTTCCTTACGTTTACTTTTATTTAGTCCCCAAAAGCTCGATTTTGAGGTGTGTTTTCGATCTTGTGTTTTAACACTAAAGAGTTTGACGTCCTTCTTGGCGTAAATATCAGTGCCACCGGCACCGGTAAATTGACCAGCAACCGAAGAGACTTCCCCTTCAGTAGAACGAATGATGTTTCTCCCATAATCAGAGTGCACGATGGAACCTTGAACCGTCGTCGTTGTTTCAATGACATGCTTCTTAGAAAACCCGCAATATTTTTTCTTCAATTCGTCTTTTGAAATATACGTATGATGACGCTCTTTAAATTCCACACCATTAGTACCTTCAATATAATTATCTCCATGACTAACGAAATGTGAAGCATCCGATATCACCTTGCCATTGGCCTTAACATAAAGACCTAACCCATCTGTGCTCTGGCCAGTTCCTCCAGAAATAAGTCCGGGATCATATTCTTTGATAATATCATGCTTTCCTTGGTACACGCGTTCATTACAAAGATTGAGGACATCTCCTGCAGCGCTAATTTGCAAATAATCACCGGCACGTATAATACCACCATGATTTTCAACATTGCCTTCTGTTGCCTCCAAATATCCTTTTGTTCGAGCATTAATAATACCCGATCTGCCTACAGGGTACTCAGTAGTAGATTTCCCTAAAATAGAATCCGCAGTAATATTTTTAATATCCGCCGCTTTAATCGATATAATATCACCATTGAGTGTTCCACCCCAATTACTATAACTCCCCTTAGCTTCAAAGTGAATTAATCCCTCTGAATAGACAAGCTTGTTTGTATTTATATTAGCTGCTGAATTCAAATATAAACTTTCCGAATGAACGTCCTGACTAAGATTAATATCGCCTACAGTTGAGATAAAAGCGAGATGATTTTTATGATCATAAGCCGCGTCGAATTGAATGTCACTAGCCTTCACCGTCAGATCACAGTCACGATTCACTTTTTGACTCGAATGAAAGCTATCTGAGGTGGAGTAAACCATCTGATTGGAAAATGAATAACGTTGATAATCACCATTACCTGAAACAAAATCTACTGAATCTTTAAAATGATCAATATCAAAATGTCCATTGTCGATATCAGCAGACCCATTCAAAGAGGCAGTTTTTGTTTGAATTAAATGTATATTTTCATCGGATGAATCTTCAGGTTGATCCAATTTTTGAATATGACCTGTATGATCGTAATGGTCCGATATAAAGACCACCTCCCCCTGATACGCTAGTTGACTAGCATCATGTATATTATTAACGACAAAATGAGTATCTTTCAGCGTTTCTCGTCCTGACTCCATAAATTCAAGCTCACCAAGCTTTCCATATAGTTGGTCTGCAAGAATCTCACCTTCTGATTTCAGTACCTCCCCTTGATAATTTACTTTTCTAAAAGTGTACGAAGCTTCTTTGAGTATATGATTATGATCGATATCAAGATTAAACTCACTAAGAGCAACTTTACCCGACATTTCTGATTGATTAGCACTTATCTCACCGTGCTTTAAATCCAGCTGTGCACTATCCTCTATAATTAAAGACTCTACTTTCCCTGTTGTATCTTCTGCCTCATTACCCTGAATCAGAGTATAATCACCACCTTTTTGCTCTCCTCCTAACACTACTTTTTTAGCTGAAATAGTAAAAATATGTTTTGGTTTGAATTCCAGTGTTTCAGGCTTAGACTCAGTCTGGGGGTCAAGGGGCTCTGCATCACTGGTTTGATTCTCCTCAGAAGACTTAGAGTTTGTAGCTGTAACATCAACTTCAGCTTCAGCTTCCGTCGAAACTTCCTTAAGCGCAAAGAGCTCATCCTCGGGTGTGATAGCACCATTCACTACACTCCCTGTTTCGTGGGTTGCTGATTCAGCATGAATTGAGACAGAATTTTGATAGTCTAATTTTCCAGCATGTGAATAGT
>JBGSSQ010000335.1:0-3221 GCA_041736975.1 Gammaproteobacteria bacterium | reverse complement strand
AATGTCTTGCTCAAGATCGTTCACATATGTTGCATTAAGCTTTAGTTTAAACGTGCCGAAGAATTCAGCTATTTTTTCGAGCTTATAGTTTTCGGTTTTCCCCTTCAGTATAGTTAAGCTCTTCATCCGAGCCTTAATATCTTTAACAAAATTTGCTTGCGCCGTATTCAGCTTCTTCTTTAGCTGCGTGCTAACCTGAAAATATTCTGGATTGAAAGTTTGGGTGTCTTTGTTGTAAAGTCCCATCAAATCTGCATTTAATCCACACGTGGTCAATAATCCAAATTCAACTTTATCTTTTTTATGGTCTTTGTTGACATATAAACATTGATGCCAAGACTCAAAAAAATGAACGAGTGGAGCGCGTGCTTTTTCACCTTTTGCCAGCTTAGGATCCATCAGCTTTGCTTTTGTTACGCCTAGCAATTCTGAGGGAGTATAATAATCATCTCTGTTAGTCGCGTGCTTAATTTGATATTTATATACCATCCCATTAGCTTTCAACTCAAGATCATCAAGGTCAGTACCGTCATCTACTTCAGTTTTCAAAGTAAATTGTTGGCCATTAAAATGGTACTGTAATGCACGCTGCATTAATATGAGTGTTTGATAGTCGTTCCCGCGCCTACCAGGGATAGCACTTTCGCGAGCAAGATAAGTCTGGTAACTAGCAATTGATTCCAATATTGCGGATTGTAATGAAATTGATTCAGGTTGACTGACAATATTGACTTTTTGTAGATTATTTTCAGCGACCTCTGCTAATTGAGGAAAGCTCGCTCTCAATTTTCCAGCGAACTGACGTGTTTGACGCTCAAGTATCTGAAAGCTTTGGGTCCTAAAATAGTCTAAAAAATCTGATCTTCCCGTTTGCACAAGTTGAAGCGCATTATATAATGCCCACCAACCACAGTCTACACTACCATCTGCTTGCTGGAAGACATCCGTTTCATCAACGAATTGAGCCTCTGGAAATGGTGCAAATATTTCTTCAACATAGTTGATTCCATTTAAGACATAATTGCACATTAATCCTGACTGTAAAATTGCTTTAAAGTCAGCAGGTAACTTTCTATTTTCATAAAGTGGATCTATATAGTAAATTATTTCGCGAGAGTTATGGATCTCTACGCCCTTCGGAGTAACATAATTTTTCGGCAATATCACGCATGTGGCCCAATGCGAACCACCAATGGCTTTGGCATCAGACTGATGCCTGGGTTTAACTGCTTGAGTGTTAAGGATCATTATAATCGGCTTTGACAGTACACCACCATCTTGTTGCACAAAGCCAGGGTGTAGAGTTCCATTGATCTTGACACCGGCAATAACCTTGGCATAGGCAAAACTAGCCTGCAAACGCTGAGTTGCATCTGTGCTAAGGATTGAGTGAATAGATCCTAGCTCTGAATCAATTATATGGGCTTGGCCGCTGATGGTTGATAATACTTCCTGAATACCTGCTGAACTGGCTAAACCATGCGCTAAATTTGGCTTAGCAATATGTGAAAGGCTATCAATTATATCGAAGGGTGAGAAAGCTTTAGATGCCACAAAGAAAGAAGGTCCAGAGACAATGACTGGTTTTTTTTGTCTCATAATGCTGGTTCTTGCATAGATTATCTCCATTAGGATATATCGTTAAAGGGCTTATACTTTACAGTGTTAGCTTAATTTAACATATTGTCTGCGTAAGGCCTATAGATCTATTTTAGGAGATATAGGCTAACTTGATTGTCAGCAGGATGCCCCCAGTGCATTCTGGATTAAAATCAACCTGATCAGGATGTTTTTTTGGCTTAATCCATGTCCCGGACTAATACGTCCTGAGCGGGTTGAATCTTTTCCAAGTATCACTCAATCTTTGAGCTTCTGAACAGCATTCTAATCAGCCTTAAAAAAATTGGATTTTCCTTATTATCTTAATCAGCCCGTGCTTCTTTTAAAATATGCCGTTCCTTAGAGCGAAAGTAATTTTTTATTTGCTTGGTTATTGATCTAAATAGTTGAATTCTTAAGGTGTTTGTTAGTAAAGTAGGTTTAGTTCGCTGTTTGCAGTGTTTGCTTGTTGATAAAGTAGAAAATATTTCTGCGCTGCGCAAACCAGAAAAAAGTGCCCATGGATAGGCCTCTTAACCCGAAAAAACTCAACAACGCAATCCACAGTCCAACGTTGCCGTAATTATGGAGTATCCACCAAATAAGCAAAAAGCCAGTAAATGCTACAAACATAGTATTGCGCATTTCTTTAAACTTGGTAGCTCCAATGAAAACCCCATCGAGGAAAAAAGAACCAGCTGAAATCAGTGGTAGCAATACAATGAAAATAAGCTGTTGTGTCGCAATGTGACGTACCTCATGCAGTGTGGTCATAGTATTGATAATGAGGTGGCCAAAGACCGCATAAATCAGTGAGAAAACAACTCCAATAATAATGGACCACATGCCCGCGTCGAAAATGGCTTGGTTAGCAGCGGTATAGTCACCGCGCCCTACATTTTTACCGATCAGCGATTCCGCAACATTGGCGAACCCATCTTGAGCGAAGCTCGTTAGTGTCATGAAGCTCATTAGAATAGTATTTGCTGCCAAAAATTCAGGGCCTAATTTCAAGCTCTGTAGAGTAAAAAAACTGAATGCACAAATAAGCAAAAGGGTGCGTAAAAAAATATCGCTATTGATTAAACTCAGTTTCTGAAAAAAAGGGTAGTTAAATTTCCATCCGCGTAAAGTGACAGAGTGTCTAAAGCGTGCTAATAAAAACGCAAGACCAACTAAGGTGCCAGCGTATTGTGCTATGACGTCAGCAATAGCAATGCCGCTAATGGAGAGGTGGTACGTGAAAGAAAGTTCAATCCCAAGAATAATGGCCAGCCCATTCACTACCATCATTATAACCAGCGGTACCCGAATATTTTGTAGCCCAATGAAGGCACCTATGAGTACATAATTAGTCAGCGTGGCTGGTGCAGCTAAAATGCGTAACGAGTAGTATTGTAGAGCGGCAGTTTTGACGGCGGCATCACCATTGATTAAACTGAAGATGAGATCACCCATAGGATTCTTAAAAATGATAATGAGTATGCCAATGCCTAACGATAAAATAAGGCTATGACTAATCGTTTGCCAGGTGCTTTTGGAGCCACCTTCCCCATACGCTTGAGCAACCAATCCTGTGGTGCCCATCCTTAAAAAGGCAAAAGCCCAAAAGAGTAGATTAA
>JBGSSQ010000341.1:0-3833 GCA_041736975.1 Gammaproteobacteria bacterium | reverse complement strand
CAGCAAGCAGGGGCATCAACCGCTGATCTGACCCGAGTGTTGCAGGGTCTGACTGCCGGTGTGGGATTTCTGGGGGCCGGCACCATCATTCTGGGCACCCGGCAGACAGAAACCCAGGGGCTGACAACGGCAGCCGGTATCTGGGTCACGGCAGCCATCGGCATTGCCGCCGGGATGGGCCGAGAATCCACTGCGGTTCTTGCCACCCTGATCGCGCTGTTTATTCTGACCATAGTGCCCTGGCTGCTGGGTTTTAAAAAAGAGGGGCGCTGAATTGACGGGAAGGCAGATTCGCCCGTCGACACAAGATCTGTCAATCGCGGTGACAGGCATTGATAAGCAAGGGATATCACCGCGCTTGCTTAACCGGGCGGTGTAACAACAATAGGAAAAGCCGCCTCCCCGCCCCCATTTCTCTCGACCTTTCCACATCAAAATCTGACCGCCATCAAGATTTCATTCAAAACCCACGGGGTGGCTGTGTTTTCACTCAACAAGAGCGGTAAGCCTTTGATAGGCTACTCATCCGGCCCTCAGAGCCCTAAAGGTAGCTAGGGAGTGGCAATGGTTCAGTCCTCTTCAATTCGGTTAACAGCAGTATTCTGGGAGCTGTAACCCCGTGCGGTAGCTATGCCTATCGAAATAACTTTACAGCATGTAATAAACATAAAACTTTTCAAAAAAGAGAGTAAATTCTCAGAATGCATTAATATATTTTTAAAATTAAATAAGCAGACAGTGTTTCGCAGTATTTTGAGTAGCTTTCATTCGACTAATAGTTGAATGGTACCGCCCCTAGGCATTCAAGACCTCACTAGTGACCTTCCTGAAAACTTCATTATTTTAAATAGTAAAAGAGTGGACGATGTAACACCGCCAAATGATATCCTCTAAACGTTTACCTCTTCACATTTAGCAACACCATCTCTTTAACGTGTCGCAAGCATCTAATTTTACTTTATAAAAGGATTTTAAAATGAGATATGTGGAATTAAAAAATGAGTTGTCACATAAGGAGCGAAGTGTTTCAGATCTAATTGATTATATAAAAACTAAGATTGGCGGACAAAACCCTAATTATTCTCTACTGCTCGGCGCAGGAGCATCCTATACGTCAGGAATAAACACTGGCGTTGATTTAATTAATGAGTGGAGAAAAGAAATATATCTTAGGCTCAGTGGTAAAAAAGATTATTCTGATAAAGAAGCCATTGAATATCTAAAGTCAAAAGAAGGTGTTTGGTATACTCAAAGCAATGAATATTCATCACTCTTTGAAAAGAAGTTTGACCTGCCATCTCAGAGAAGGCGGTTTGTAGAAAAAGAAGTTGATAATAAACTACCCTCTATAGGATACTGCTATCTTGTTTCGCTAGTTAACAACTCATATTTTAATACAATTTATACAACTAACTTTGACGATTTAATTAACGAAGCTTTTTATCAATTTTCACATACACGCCCTTTTCTTTGCGCACATGATTCATCTATAAAAGGCGTATCAATAAATAGCATCAGACCTAAAATAATAAAGCTTCATGGTGATTATCTATTTGATGATATCAAGAGCACTCTAAGAGAAACAGAGTCTTTAGAGGGGAACACTAGGGATAAATTAGTGGAGTTTTGCAAGGAGTATGGCCTTATAATAGTTGGCTACTCTGGTAATGACCGTTCAATAATGGATGTTCTTAATCATTTACTAAAAACGGATGAGTACCTAAAAAATGGGCTTTACTGGTGTTTAAGAGAAACTGACTATATAAATCCGGAACTAAGAAAACTATTATGGAAAGAACGAGTTTATTACGTTAAAATTGATGGCTTTGACGAGTTAATGGCAGAAATTCACCATGATATTCTTGGTGGAATGTCGTTAAATGAAAATTTAAAATATTCTAAGAAAGATTCAATTATAGAGTTATTCACAGAAGATAAATATTCTTTGTCATCTACATCAGATAAAATAAAAACGGATATAGAGAACATAAAGAAACACAAGACAAGCTTGGATATATCAAACTTAATAAGAGAAATTAATGAAAACGACAATCGCAACATAAGGAACAAACTTCCTGAAATTGATTTCAAAAACATGCTTCAAATTGACAATTTAATTGATGCGAATAAGTTAGACCAAGCGAAGAATATTGCCAACATATACATGTCTGGTTGTGTAGATGAAGATATCAAGATCCTTTATATGAGAAGACTGGTAAAAATAAACAAAAGTCTTGGGCACTTAGATGCTGCAATGGAACTATGTGAAAAAGTCATTGATGCAGATGAATTCAATATAGACTCTGTTTTAGTCAAGGCATCTATTATTAAAGACCTAGAAAGGAAATGTGATTATCTGCTATCAATTAAAGATAGCTTCACCAATAATTACGTATATCATAATTATATTGCCCGAGTTATATTAAAGCTCATTACTCATTCGGGGAATAAAAATATCAGCTTACAACTAACACACTCCCACGCAATTCAGCACGTTGATAAGAGCCTATCACTAGAACCTAGTTTAGATAATCCTGCTTGGGAGATAAAACTAGATATATTACATCAGAAGTATGAATCTATGTTGCGTGAAAAAGACCAAAAAGAAAAACAAGAATTAATAAAAAAACATATTGAATTCGCACAAAATACAAATGGCAACCACTCTACAACAATAGAATTGATGATTCATCATGCAGCATTAAAAAGTGAATTTGAAAGCTATCTCTCTGCGATTAAGAATATTGAGCATGTAATATCTACAAGCAAGAAGAGCAAACGCAATAAACTTATCGAATACTTATGCTCTCTACATTCATCTTTGAAGGATTGCGAAAACAATGAAAGTTATAAGAAAAAATGGCAAGTTTTTATGGAAGGAGAATTGATAAAAAGCATCGATAAAAGTGATAACTCTAACCTACTAATGTGCAAAGCACTCTATGCAATTAATGTTGAACGAAATTTACAAAAAGCTAGAGAATTTGCGTCTACTATATTACTTACCGATACAGACAATGGATACCCAGAAAGAATAGTTAATTTATCCATAGATCTGGGGATTGATTTAAGCAATCTGGAAGCATATGTTGAACGCGTAAAAGACAACTATAACAAAGACACTTACTATAAAATTATGTTTGATGTCTTTTTATATAAAGGTGATTTGCATAAGGCTATTGAATATATCGAGCTAGCATACTCAGAAGGTATATCATTTAATGAGTTCTGTATAAAGAAAACTTTTGCCCTATTAGTTGGTGAACAATATGAGCAAGTTATTTCTTTTGTTGAAATGAACATCAATGAAATATCATCGATAGCAGACAAAGACATTCTAAACATAAATAGAGAACTGGCTAATAAGAAGTTAAAAAACTCCGTTAATGAGCTTGTTGTAACTAATGTTATTAGTCACAAATACAATCCTCATGCGGTTTTGTGTGCGCATTGTATTTTATCTGAAACTAAGGCTCATGAAATCAAGGCCAAGTTGCTGTTAAAGAAAAACCATGATGATAACTATAGAGATTTCTTAATGTTTAAGCGTTGGCCTGCCATCCCAAAAACACTAATAGAACAAATAACATGTGACGATATCGAGAATGGTCTCGCAAGCGACATTTCCGATTTAAGAATCAATGCTTTGTCATGATAAAAAACACATCTTCATATAAGTTAATGTGACTGGTTGTACAGATCTAGTTATCACCTGACACCGGCCTCAAACCGGTGTCTTGTTTACGCTACTTTAGTGCGCACTTCCTTCGGTATCAATTTCAGACCCTTCTTGAACATGCTGTAGGGGGTCTGACCCTCCATCATCCTGCCCT
>JBGSSQ010000331.1:0-4611 GCA_041736975.1 Gammaproteobacteria bacterium | reverse complement strand
TGACCAGATAAGGCTAATAATCGCATTTGGATCAATTGAAACGTCAACGCTTCTTGAGGATGGGAAATCGCTGTGAAGTGGTCAGCGCGGGCTTTAGCGTCGGCGATGCGTTCTTCATTAATGGGGTGAGTGCGCAGGTAGGAAAAACGTCCACCTAATAGGTCAACTTGTTGATGAGACATCCTTCTTAAAAAACGGGGCATGGCTTGGGCGTCGTAATGACTTTTATGTAAAACCTCTATACCAATACGGTCTGCTTCGCGTTCATTGTCGCGAGAGTAGCCTAGTTGGCTCTCCATGCTCAGCGTTTGTGCGGCCATAATCCCCGCCATAGCCGCATCCCCTTGATGCGTGGTCGTGCCTATAATCAAGGCTGCCGCAACGGTAGCTACAGCGGTGAGTGTGCTGCCGTGGGCTTTTTCCATCGCGCGAGCTAAGTGGTGTTGACTAACATGAGTGACTTCATGAGCTAACACGCCCGCCAGTTCGTCTTCGTCTTTGGCAAGTAAAATGGTGCCAGCATTCACCCCTACATGCCCAGCGGGACCGGCAAACGCATTGATGTCGTTGGAGTCAATGATGAAGAAATCAAATTTATTACGGCGCGCAGTGGAGTTGGAGACTAATTTACGACCTAAAGTATTGATATAGTCGCTGAGAATGGGGTCTTTGATCAGTGGTACAGACTGCTGCACCTGATGCATAAAGAGAGAGCCTAGTCGCTTTTCCTCACTGGAGGAAAGCGCATTAAAACTGGAGCTACCGAGGTCGGGTAACTGATCGGCTCGTCCGGGCGTCACCAGCATTAAAAGCATGAGAAGAGCTGTGTGGGTAAATAGCTTCATACTCACAGTCTACAGTAAAATGTAGGAAAGAAGAAGGCGCAAAATGCTAATGAAATGGGGTAATCTGAAACGCTGAGGTGATTAAATTTCTTCAACAAGATGTGTTAGGGCTCACTTGAGTTGTTGGGTGTAGACCAGTTCCGGATTTTGAGAGAGCGCGCGTTGAATTTCACCCTGCCTACCATCAAGAACATACATGAAAAATATATCAATCCTTTCGGCGGATAAGCTTTGCTACCATAGCTCTCTCTCGCACCTCTACAAACGCATCGTGCTCCGTTTCATGCTCAAAAAATAAACCTTTCATGAAATCCTCCACTGCCGAAGCACCATGATCTATGAGGCTGCTGGGGCAGTCAAGAAGTAGAGTTTTTCAATAGTGATGTTATTAATACGGTTTTACAATTACTGTGGTTCCGTAATCAATGACATTTTCTTGCAGCCAACGTGCGGCAGCAGGCTCAACGCGTATACAGCCGTGGCTGGCGTTATGTTGTGGTAAGTGATTAGACCCATGGATGGCAAAACCGCCATGAAAAAACATGCAATAAGGCATGGGGGAGCCGCCTTTTCCTATAGGGAATTTTGAAGAGACGCAGTTAGCCCCCCTCATGGCATATACTTTAAATTTCCCTACCGGTGTTTTACATCGTTTCTTGGTATCTGGACAATAATTTTTGCCACCCGATGCTTTGCCTGATCCAACTAAATCACCACTTTTATCATAGGCATACCATCGTAATTGGCTAGGATCAAAAACAAATAGACTGCGTCCATTGGTGTCACGACGTTCTGGCGCATTGTAAGCATAGTTTTGATAGGTTGGATTAAAATTATCTGCCTGATTGCTAGCTAGCAAAACAGGGGATGTCAATAAACTTAAGCCAACTGATAGCATTTTGATAGTCTTCATACCTTACCTCCTCATTAATTATCGTTTTGAGTTATATCCTCTCTATATTATTTGCTTTCCATTGCATACTCACCTGTTTTTAATTATAGCATATGATTGGTAATGTGGTTATTTGACAGTTGTGAGATGGTTTCTTCAATACAGAGGAACATCTGATTGATTGTCATATCCTCTGACATTAGTTGTGACTGCAGATCATTATAATGTGAGATGTTTTTTCGGACAACGGATACAGTACCGGCATCGGCTAGGTATACGCTAAATAACAATTGCAAGTAATCTTCTTCAGTCAAGTTAATGCATTGCAATTGGGCAAGAAAGCCATATGACTTCTTAAAAACAAGTTTAAAATCTCCAATATCCATAACACCAGTTTCCATAAATAGTTTGCCGAAGAACTCATTGTAAAATATCAGTAGTGAGATTAAATCAATATCATCATGGTCAAGCTGAAGAAGATTATATTGTTCTGCTAGGAAACAACGTGCAATTATTACAGACACCTTGGTGTGTTCATGGTGTTTATAATCCTTGTTTGGTATCCCACAGATGTCTGTGAAAGTCGAACATAATGTGGTGCGCGGATTCATTTTATGTTGGTATTGTTTAAATAAATCATTGTTGCCATTCTTGTCATTTTTACCGGCATCATGGAGAAATAAAGCTAGTCGTAGGATTTTACGCGTACGCAGCATACCAAGGCGGCAACTTGCTGGTATGGCAGTTACAAGGCCGTTATGATCCTCTTTGCCGGTAAGGGTCTCAAGAGTATGCGTTGCGACATCAATTCTGATCCTCGTTATGCCCATTGACATAGTGCTATGAGTATTGACTGTTTTGCTCAAAGTATTTTGTATTCCAGGTAGTAATTGTGTAAAGAGCTTGCGTGCATGAGGTTTGAAATCGTCATCATTTAACTGACATAGCTGCTGCACTAATTCACGGTGATTGGGTGTATTATCATTTGCTATACCGCTAGTTTGTGGTGATTTCTGAAAGAGAGTTGAGTGGTTCATGTTAAAAGAACCATCATTATCCAATAAATCAATTGCCGAGACCTTCGGTGCAGAGAGTTTATGGTTAAAATGCTGTTTAAAATCACCTTCCGCTATGCGTTGACTTTGAGTGAAGTCATCTAATGTTAGATCATGGATCTCTTGGTCAGTGGCAATATGCAGATTATGAAGTTTGATTAGGTCATTGACATCATCCTCCTTTGAGACATAAATGATTCTTTGTAAAAGTGATTGTTTGTTTAGTTCACCATTTTGTACCACATAGTCCTCCTGGATAAGGGCGGTGCGTAATTGATTGAGGAGCGTTTTATCAAGATTATTAAAGATAAAATGTGGATCATCCCTTAGGTCATCTAAAGATTTAGCATGAATTAATTGCTCAATTGAATCACGGTAGCGTTTGGGGAAAAACACCTTAACAAAGGCGCACTTTGGTATTCCTCTAAGAAAAACGAAATGACGCCCTGTCTCCTTTTGTGTTCGAACGTATCCTCGTTGAGACTCCCTATTAAATTGTTCTGCGCAGACTGCCATTAGAATGCCGCTATCCTGTGAATAATAAGTTAGAACTTCTTCAATATTGTTGCCAGTATAAATGTTATTGCTGGATGCATGACTGGCTTGATTGTGATCTTGATCTTGTAGATCTGTGGAACTCGCACCCTTTAATATAAAATCAATAACAGCACTATATAACATTTTACTACCCTGTTTATCACTAAGGCCTCTTAGTAATACCGAGCCTTTAGGTAAGCGAAACTGAATATTTTCATAACGAGTGAACCGAGCAGGGTAAAGAATTAACGAGCTGAGGCGCTGCGTTTTTGCACGAATATGTTCAGGTAAGTTTCGACGATCTGCTGTCACAGTAGTGACTTTAGCTAATTGCTGTTGTATTCGAGCATACATTTTAGCTCGATTGTCTTCCCATTGCGGGCGGTGCATAAACATGTGCAGATCACCAATATATTCACGTTGGTGATGGTGTTCGCAATACTGATATTCATCCCAAACTGCTGAATTAACAATATCTAGTGCCAGTAATAATGCAGGTTGATGTGGTAGGCATGCCAATAATAATGCGTATTGCTTGCGTAGTGCAGTATTATCAACTTGCTTTGCTTTTTCGACTACCTCATCAATGGAAGTCTTGTCCATTGCGGTGAATTCAAAGTTGGATAAACTTTTCAATAAAGCAATTTGATATTGTTGATTTTTTGTAGTTAGAAGCTCATTGAGGAGTTTGGCTTTTAGTTGTTGGTCATAAGGATTTTGGGTTATTGTCCAACTTGTTTCGGCAGATTGGCACATTACTTCAGTGTTGTGATGTCCTAATAATCTCAATACGCGAACAGATTTTTGACCAACTAACGTGATGCCAATTCGTTGATAGGTCTTAAGCGCGCAAATCAGAATGTCATCAGAAACACCTTCAGGGTGTCTCAGTATGGCATTGAGGGTAGCTAGACTCCGCCTGATCCTGAATGCTTCATAAAATTTTAGCCACGACATTTGTTGTGGTAAATCCAGGCTTAATAATTGATCGCGAGTGGGGTGGAGTTCTTTGGGTATAAACCCCTTGTCAAGTGCATCGTAAATACTGGAAAAATCTGAATAATATTGCGCTACTAACTTTAAGTTCAATAATTCAGCAATGCTGTTACAGCGATTGATTGCAGCGATAAATAGCAAGAAGTTGTTATCAAAAAGATCGAGATCCCGGTTGATTCGAAAAATGTAGAAAAAAACCGGCTTTATGAGTAACATAATTGAAATATCTGAGAATTTATGCTGAGCTTTCAAGCGTGTGACCAAATCAGCAACAGCGTCTACCACC
>JBGSSQ010000310.1:0-5674 GCA_041736975.1 Gammaproteobacteria bacterium | reverse complement strand
TCCATTGAGAAAACATGATCAAAGACCTTTTTCATTTGCTCCTCGAAACTGGCTTTCGCAATTTTTCTTTCATTTCTATAAAAATGCAGGTTTATTATTACGAGATGAGTTTGAGTATTGACCCCATTATATCTACCGCATATTTTATTCGGGCTAAAGTAGAACATGCAATTAGCATATTTCACTCTGGAAACCACATTAGCAACTCTCTTGGCAAGATCAGAACTTTGCTGAACACTAAAGCGAAAGCAAGGGTAATAGAGGTCACTCCCTAACTGCATTTTGCTATATCGACTAAGAAATTTTGACTGTATTAAATCCTCGTTTTCCATTCGCAATCTATGCTTGGGCGGGGCATTGGGGGAAATTTCGACTGTCCATATCTTGGTGACTCTCTTTATGTCGGGATCAGCCTTACCATCAAACTCTTTACTTTCCAAAGCCATACCACACAACTCTTCAAACATAGCCTTTATTTCGTCGATATTAACAGTCTCAGTATAAATAGCTGTTTCAAATTCAACTTGCCTCATGCCTGTTTTTAAGGTTTCAACTTTATAATCAGTCATTTTACTAGTTTTTTTTCCCAGACCATATACCAACCTTAGCTTAGGATCATTCGAGCTGTCAAAAAAGCTCATTCTTTTAGAATCAGCCCCTTGCATTTTTTGTTTCATAACGATATCCTCCCTAAGTAACATGAAAAACAAAAAAACAGATACTACACGACTTAATCATATTCGTCACTTGAAAAATTTAAAGCAATTTAAAGCCTATTTTAAATGCGGCATTCTCGCCCACGGCTTTGCCAGAGCCTACTGCGCAAGCTGCGGTGGTGATTATATTGTGGGGTATAGTTGTAAAAAAAGAGGCGTTTGTCTCTCTTGTAACACCAAGCACATAATCTCCATCACCACCCATTTTCTCGAGGAGGTACTCCCCAAATTACCGTTGCGGCAATGGGTCCTGTCCGTCCCAAAATGGCTGCGTTATCACCTGGCAAAAGAGGCCGAGTTAGCGAGCCAGGTATTAAGGATATCCATTGCTGAAATTGAAAAGCAACTAAAAAGATCCTGTGATGGGATTAGGGATGGTGCCAAATTAGGTGCAGTGAGTTTTATCCAGCGCTTTGGTTCGCGGTAGAATTGGACTCACTAAAAAATGCAGGAGAACTTGATCGTTTTTTCATCATAACCTATAGCCTGTATCAACGTCATTAGCCAAGACAAACCGTTTTAATATTCACAAACTCTTTTATGCCGGCTTCGCCTAATTCACGCCCATACCCACTCGCCTTTATACCCCCAAAGGGCAAACGCGCATCGGATTTCACCAACACATTAACAGCAATATTCCCTGCCTGAATAGACTCAATCGCCAATCGCTCACCTCGATGCTGATCTTGAGTGAAGATGGCCGCTCCCAAGCCATAAGGCGTATCATTAGCAACCCAGATGGCTTCCGCTTCATCCGCCACACCAATGATGGCAGCCACAGGACCAAACAGCTCTTCATCGTAGGCTCGCATACCCGGGCGTACATCGGTAAGCACTGTCGGTGGGTAGTAAGCACCATCACCAGCGGGCATTTCACCACCCAGCAAACAACGCGCGCCTTGCTTGATACTATCCAGCACTTGCTGGTGCAGTGCATCACGTAGGTCCACTCTAGCTTGTGGACCAATTTGCGTAGCTTCGGTACGTGGATCCCCCATAACCCATTGGCGCATCGAAGCAACAAATTGCTGCTCAAAAGCTTCACGCACAGACTCCACTACAATAAATCGTTTGGCTGCTATGCAACTTTGCCCTGAGTTCGTTAATCGACTACTCACACAAAGTGGTACTGCTTTTTGCAAATCGGCATCTTCTAAAATAATATAAGGATCACTGCCACCCAATTCTAAAACGGTTTTTTTGATCAGACTCCCGGCTTTAGCCGCCACCTGCTGCCCTGCCTCTGTACTACCAGTTAATGTTACTGCACACACTGCAGGATGCTCAATAACTGAATTAACTGCTTCACTTTTGATCATCAAACTTTGGAATACACCCGCTGGAAAACCAGCAGTTTTCATAATATCTTCAATCGCTAAAGCACAGCCCGGAACATTCGAAGCGTGTTTTAACAAAGCCACATTACCGGCCATTAATGTAGGCGCTAAAAACCGAAAAACTTGCCAAAAAGGGAAGTTCCACGGCATAACAGCGAGGATTACACCTAATGGCTGATAAGAAGTGACACATTGTTTATCGGGGAGTGTAATGGTATGTGGCTGTAAAAAAGTCTGCGCTTGATCAGCGTAATAATCGCAGGTATCGGCGCATTTAGCTACTTCAAGTCGACCATCACGAATGGGTTTTCCCATTTCACAGGCCATCAACTCCGCATACTCATTCACTCTAACCCTCAGAATGTCAGCAGCACAAGCCATTAATTTTGCTCTATCTTTAAAGGGTATAACAGACCATTTCTCATAGGCACTTGAAGACAGTGCTATAGCATCCTGTACTTCGTTTGCAGTCATTTCCGCGTAAATTTGTATCATTTGGTTGGTCATGGGATCAATGCTTTGCAAACTCATATCGTCTCCTCAAGTTTAATTTAGTCAATCATTCAATTTCAAAAATAGGGTGACCTTGCTGTAAATAGGACCGCGCATAATCTAAGCCACCTTGGGCTTCAGCATGGATGATTATCAACGGCTGTTTCTTTTCAACACTTGCACCAATCTTTACTAATATCTCAACACCAGAAGCTTTATAATTAGGTGCTCCCGCTAATTTAGCAATACGTGCAATGTGTCTATTATCAATGCTAACTACTCTACCGGCATGTGTAGCAACAACTGTGTGAGTATAACTTGCCTTAGGAATCTCAAACATTCCGCCTTGCGCCCTACAGATAGCCTCAAATTTCTTCAAAGCCTCACCACTATCCAATAATGACTTGGCAATAGCTATCCCACTGCCAACTGCAACTGTGGGTGAAAATTCTATAATCTGCCCAGCTAATGTTAAGGCCTTATCGCGCAAATCAACGGGGGCATCAGGCGAGCATGAAAGCACACTCAAGACATCCCTAGCTTCGAGCGCAGGGCCTATGCCACGCCCAATCGGTTGGGTGCCATCGGTGAAAATAACATTTGTTTTAACAGAAAAATCTCCAGCAATCTCCACTAGAATTTTCTCCAACACACTAGCTTGCTGTACTGACTTAATTTTTGCTGTGACGCCTATAGGAATATCGATGAGCAAGTGATTAGAACCTGCTGCCACTTTCTTTGACAGTATAGAAGCCACTAACTGCCCGTCACTATCTAAGCCCATTGTTCTTTCTATACGAACTAATAAGTCATCGGCAGGGCTAAGCGAAACTGTCCCACCCCAAACAATACACCCACTTTCTCTCTCAACCACTTTTTGCATGCTCTCAATGCTCAAGTTCACTGGAGCAAAAACCTCCATGGTATCGGCAGTCCCTGCGGGAGAAGTAATGGCACGAGAAGATGTTTTAGGCATCATCAGTCCAAAAGCTGCAACGATGGGAACCAGAATAAGTGTGGTGCGATTGCCAGGTAACCCACCAACACAATGCTTATCAACCACCAAATCAGATGGCCAACTCAATTTCTCACCTGATTTAACCATAATGCGTGTCAAATCAAGAATCTCTCTTTTAGTTAATCCCTTCCCCGCTATGCCTGAAAGAAACATGGCTATATGGATATCGGAAAGATTACCCGACACAAGATCTTTAATTATCGCGTTGATTTCAGTTGTGGATAAGTCATTACCATAGACCTTGGATCTAATAAATCCCACTGAATTTAGTGGCTTTGGGTGATCAATAATAATTTCATCACCAGGAAATGCCCGAAGAAATTTCCAAGCGTAGGTGGAAAGACTAGCTTCATTACGATCTAAAATATCTGACTCAACCGTATTTAATGTAGCTATCAACGTGCGATTTTTCAACGTCACTTTAACTCGCGCCTGAGACTCAAAACCTTCAGCCTTACAAATATCGCAATCATCGCGCATATAAATTACTGGCTCATGATAAGTATCAATACCCAATTTTTTCAATCGAAGTGTTGATTGCGCTGAATTCATATTAACAGGTCCATTGCAAACACTCCCAATAGGCTAGGAAAATTGGTAGCGTCTTGTCCGTAGATGTAACGTCATGCTAAGCTAATTCTGAGTTATCTTCTACTGAGATCATTCGGCGTATTTCATCGGACTTGAAACCAATTGCCATTGGGCACAGGTGATTTTCTAAAATCATAACATCATAGAGCTCTTCCACCACACCTTCCATACGTAAAGAGTGAACGATGTCACCTGTGCGCAAGTCAATGACATAAAGCCCAGAGCGTGCCTCTACTTTTTTATCAATAAGATTTGTATCTAATTCTAGTCCGGAAAATGTGCCATTTTGTCGGCACTTCGATGAACCGACAACAGCAAAATCATTCACAAAACTTAAACCACGCGGATAGCCAGGACAAAATACCACTCGTTCAAATTGTCCTTTTTCTAAATCAACATAACCAAAGTAGCCACTTCCTGATTCGAGCAACCATAACTTCCCCTGATGCATCCTGGGAGAATGCGGCATAGAAAGTCCTGTACACACAATTTCACCAGTTTTAACATCAATCACTGACCCACCGTCATGTCGATGATCTCGCCAGCCTTCATGCACATCAGTCTGAGCGACACAGGTGACATAACGTGGCTCACCATTTTCCATTGCCAAACCATTGAGGTGACAACGATCTTCGGCGGCAATTTTAGTAATAAATGAAGGCTTCCAAATAGGCTTAAAGCTGTGCGTCAGACTAGCTTTTGCTAGGCAACTGAATAAGGTGTTGACAAAAATAAGATCGCCATTTTTATCCACAGCAATATCATGTATATCAATATCACCTGTAATGTAACTCATTTGCGGCACATAGACAGCGTCGTATTCTTGATACTTTTGTCCAGACAACAATGCATCTTCAAAACGCCACATCTGATAGAGCGAGCTCATATAAAGTGATTTCTCATGCAGACACAAGCCCATACAACGAGGAAATGTTCTCTCAAATATTGAAAGCTTGCCTTCTTTTACGCCTACCAGAAATAATTTCCCAGCTTGGTAGGTAGTAAACAGCAAACTACATTTTTGTTCCGTCAACCACTCAGGAAACTGCCGCGTAACATTTAAGTCAAATTTAGGCGTTTCCTTCGCTGATGCTTGCGCTTGATTTTGCATAACTCACTCCCTGCGATATTCCACGGCTCTCGCATAAGTCAAGAACCACCGATTTACTGAATCAATTTCTCCACGCTAAGTGTAGCAGAGCACTAAAATAATAGCCAATATCTCGCCACATTTGAGTAATTACATAAGGAAATCGAATAAATTATAGCCAATTAGCTGTATTGAAAATACCTGCGTTATTTTATACATAACCTGAATGCAAGCGGCTATTTATTTCTCCTGGGTCACGTGGCTTCGCTCGTGATGACGGAGGCGGGGGGGGGCGAAATGACGGAGGGCACCCTTTATTAAAAATTAAAGAGCTGTACGGAGCTGACGTAATTTCTCAGCGATTTTAATTTCCAAACCTCTATCAACAGGATGGTAATACACTGTTTTAGGCATACCTTCCGGAAAATAA
>JBGSSQ010000309.1:0-4392 GCA_041736975.1 Gammaproteobacteria bacterium | reverse complement strand
TATGAATGACCACTTCTCGTTCGAGTTTGCTAGTGTCAATTTTTCGGCCGATGGTTTTTTTCTTCTTGCGGTCATAGGTGATGGTCTCTGTTTCAGTTGGCTCGGCTTCAGACTCACCTTCTTCGCTTTCATCCTGGTCTTCTGGGAACATTTCAAACTGCATTACTTCAGATTTTTCACTGCTTTTTCCAAATTGTCGAGCTTTGCCAATTTTTATTTGCTCTTCAAACCAGCGGATCTTATCTTTTAGTTGCTCAATTGTATTTTTTAGATTACTCTGATTTTCTTTGCACAAAGAGCAGGTAATATGAGCGTCATGATCGACGGAGTCGCAATGATCGGGTGACTTTTTGGAATTTATTTTCATATGGAAAATTATACCAAAGTGATCTTATTCGCGCACTCTTTTTTAAATAAATTCTGAATATTGTGGCGTGTTTCCGCCTGACAGTGTTATCCAATCAACGTCCAGAAGAAGCCAGCTTAGTTGATCTGCATTTAGCTGTATCTTGCTCTCTTTTGTCATTCGCATAAATAATTTAGCTGTTTTAAAACGTTTATAGACCATCATGAATCCATTGTTATGCCAAAGTAAAATTTGACGCGGTTGCGCGCGTTGTTGAGGAAAATAAAAATACCTTGATGAGGTGGCATGTCAAATTGACTTTGCACAACCTCGCAGAGGCCGTCGATGGATTTTCTGAAGTCGATCGGATCACAGGAAAGCCATATGGGTTGTGTTTTAAAAGATAGTTGCACTTCTTAATCCTCAGCCAAAACAACAGGTATTAATGTTTTCGTTCTTGGTGTCGCGACAGGCACAGGTGGACTAAGTAAACTTTTGCGAGCGCCACCGCCGACACCATATCTCGCACAAAAAATCTCGAGATCCTCTTGGCTCAGCCGCCATAGTGACCTATAGATTGACAGTAAATTGGAATCAATGTTCTCCAGATTGCTCATTCTGAGTCCTCACTTTTAACAATGGGATCTGTATAAGCGGGGATTTTAAGGCTGGGTAGGTGGGAAGATTGGATGCTTACGAAATACAAGCTCTTTCCATCAGTGATAACCGTAGTTTATTATCAAACAATGATTTTTAGATTCATGTAAGTACAGAAAATGGCGATGGTAACAAAGTTCAGATTAGTGTTGGCTGTAGGGCTGATGAAAAATTTCAGATTTTGAGTGTTGATAGTGCCTCGCATTTTGACGAACTCGATAATCGTATCAACCTCACTGCCATAAGGCATCGGAAATTTCATAGTGCAGAGTTTAATATCGTTGAGATAAAATGGCGTGATCCGACTAATGGGTTTGAACTGAAAATCCGCTGAGGCATTATTATGAGCATTAATGTAGATAATGATGAACGCTATGGGTTTTTCTATATTTTTTTACGGCGATGATTTACCGGTCCATGAGCTTGCTGAAAAACTCAATGTGGAGCCTATATTAATTGACATCAAGGACGAGCATCGTAATAATATTCCGAAATATTCGATTGCGCCCGAAACAAGAAGATAGCAATGCCGAGTTGCAACCTCGGTTGTTCAGATGGGCCTTGATGACGAGCGCGAAGTATGCTATGAAGAATTACTACATATTGTTGGAGCCTCAAATGTTTAAAGATGAACGAACCTCGGATTTTCCTGCCATCTGTCAGGCGCTAGGATATCAGTTTCGTAGCAAACTGCTATTAATCCGGGCGTTGACTAGACAATCTGCTATTCAGGAAAACGTTCAAGAGGCCTGGGTAGGTGACAATCAAACCTTAGAATTTTTAGGAGATAAAGTAATAGGATTTGCGCTTTCCACTTACCTTTTCAAAAAAAAACCAACCTGGTGTGAAGGTCAATTAACAGCCGCAACATCAGAACTTGTTAAAAATAGAGGGCCATTGCTTAAAGTAGCACAATATTTAAAACTAGGTAATTATTTAATTACAGGGAAGAGTGAAAGAGCGCAAGTGGCGATGCGGCATGAGAAAATATTAGCCGATAGTGTTGAAGCTCTTTACGGTGCTATCTTTTTAGACTGTGGTGAAGACTACCAAGTTATTAGCGGTTTAATTTTGAGGCATTGGGCTGCTGTCGGTCTAATTGATGATGAAAGTTTGGAAGCATCTATAAAAAATGATTCTCTGCCAATACTGAGAAAACCTGATCCAATCGAAGTAAGCGGCATACTAGGTCGGTCGCACCTCAGATTCTTCAACTTAACAATTAGAATAGACCGTAGGGGTGTTGACCAACTTGATAAAGCATTATTGAATGTATTGCATCCATATAAAGGTGAGTTAGATTTGAAAGTCCTAGAAACGTTATTGCTAGCCGGTGCTAACCCCAACGCCACCGAGGAATTATGCGAAGAATATACGCTAGGTGATGAATGTTTGGTAGGTAATGGTCGCTTACACTCAGCATTGCAACTTGCGGTTATCAACGATAAACCTTCAACAATGGCTGTTAAACTACTACTTGATTTTGGAGCTGATCCTAATTGGAATGGCACCACAGTTAAACAGGATTCATGCCCAGGTATGTTTGGACGTTTCCCTGAAACTTCTAAAATGAAATCGACGGTGACTGTAACAAAAAAGACGGCATTACATCTTATCGCGGATCGTGATACAGACGGCGAAATTGCAGGAGTGTTATGTGAAATTGCCAGCCTTCTTCTTGCGAGAAGCGCTGATCCATTAAAAACAGATTATCACGGTTTTACACCTCATGCATCACGAGTCAATTGCAGGCTAGAGAGACAAAGCAGTCACAGTGACGCAGTCAAAGCTGATAAATTAACACAGATATTAAAAAAAGCCATGCAACATCAAACTCAACTGGAGACTCGGGTGGAAGAGCATAAGAAGTATAATGCGTTCATGTTTGAGCTTCCAAGTCTTGTTGGAAGTTTTAAATTATAGAATCAATCCATAGCGAAGACCGCTTGATTGAGCAGAGATTGCTATTTAAATTAGCCAATAATCGTCATAACAGACAGAGAGAATTGTAGTGAAATCATCTTATGTAACTTCTGTAGGGAGACAGTACGCATCCGAAATTAGCCACATTGTGGGTGAACTCCATACGAATTGGCTAATAAAAATGAAAGATGATGGACTGAAATCTCAGTTAGCACATTATATTCCAACAACCTTTGGATTAATAGAGTCCGAAAGCGAAGAAAACAGAAAAAATGGACTTGACGAGATTCAATGCTTTTTAAATGGCACAAAATCTTTGTTATTACTCTTGGGCGATTCAGGCTCAGGCAAGAGTGTATTCGGTCAATGGCTAGTAAATCATCTTTGGGAATTAAAGAGTGCATGGGTTCCATTATTCATTCACTTACCAGCAGTTGAAATTGAAGAGAATTTCTTAGAAAAACACTTAAAAGCGACTTATGGATTGAATGATTCTCAGGTTAAATTGTTAAAATCGAAGGTTAGTTTTTTCTTAGTACTGGATGCTTATGATGAAATCGATGAGAAGTCACGAGGCACGAATTTTTGTAAGCTAGGGAAGCTATATCAATGGAATATTAAAATCATAATAAGCTGTAGAACTGAGCTATTTATTAGCTTTGACCTTGCACAGCAGCAATTGATTTTTGCGCCATACCAGGCTAGCAATAAAATATCGAACTTTGACTGGGAAAAGCGTTATGTACAATTGTTTGACATGAACACGCAAATACCCACCTATGTTGACCAATGGCTCAAGCTTAATCCTGATCTAGTTGATAAAAATATAGATTATCTTAAAGTATTAAGTACTCTTCCTGGTCTTTCTGAGATGATTACTAATCCATTTATTTTATGGATAGTGCTTTCATCACTGCCTAAAACCCTTGACAAGTTCAGAGAAAAACCGCTGTTGGAACGTTATCAACTAACCAGACTGGAATTGTTTGATACTTTTACTCAAGCTTGGTTTGAGAGGCAGCGTGATAAACTTCTAAAAAATGATAAAATTAGCCTGGCATTTTCTAAAAGTATTGTTAATGATTTTCGTTGTTATTGTGAGCAATTGGCTAATTTGATGTGGCAAAAAAAAATAACTTCTGTAAATTATGTGTCAAAAAAAGATCATATAGATGGCTTCGATTCGTTTGAAAGCTTAGAGGCATGGCTAATTCCTAACGAGAGCTGGGATCTATTTTTTGCACCGACAGGAAGTTTTAGTGGCGACGCTGAAAAGCCACTCACATTGATACGACAAGGAGCCTTACTACGTGTAATCGATAAAAATAACTATGGTTTTATTCATGATTCCTTGTTAAATTACTTTTCAGACACGCAGATGTTTAATAGTGCAATAAATAAAGCAAGCATGACGTTAGGTCTTCCAATCAATATCTCATATTTTACTAATGATAAAGAACGGATTC
>JBGSSQ010000278.1:0-2745 GCA_041736975.1 Gammaproteobacteria bacterium | reverse complement strand
CCCATTGCGATCAGTTCTGGGAGGCCGTATGGAAATTTTGTATAAGCAACATCATGTATTGAATACATAACCAGTATCACCATCACACCCGCTGGCAATATTGGGCCTATATATCGCACAAATGGAACATTGCTAAATATCTCCATAAAGAAGAAGGGTAATGCACGTATGCTTAAGGTCACAACAGACATTGCAATAATCACCAACATAATCTGCTTTTCAGGCATATTCACGCACCCCATTTTGAAAATAATTTACTAGATAAAAGCCCAAAAACAACAGCAGTGATGTAATCAACATTTCTTTAGCAAATAGCATCGCAGTTAGCCCACTCATCATTGCAAAAACAAAGGGATAAGGGTTCTTTATGGCGTAGGTTTGTTCAATTGCTAGCACCAAAAACAAGCAGGTTAAAGAAAATTTTAAAAACATTAAATCAATACTCAAACGATACCCAATGAGAGCACCAATGATTGAACCTATTATCCAATAACTGTGTGATATTGCTATCACCAAAAAATCAAACAGCTTTGAATCATAACGATTCACTGTGGTCAGTAGTGAATAAGACTCATCTGTCAAACCAAAAATCATATATGTTTTTATAAAAAATCGATCGGGGAACTGTCCGAGAAATGAGAGCCCGTAAAATATATGACGTAGGTTTACCATGAAGGTAGCGAGCAAAATCTGCCATAAGGTCGCGTGCTCTGCCATTAAAGTCACTGCAATAAATTGCGCAGCGCCGGCAAAAACCATCAAACTCATCACGGGCGCTAAGTACCACGCGCCAAGTGATTTAGCAAAAATAAAACCAAAAGACACACCCAATGGTATGTAACCAAACATCGAGGGTAACGAAGCCTTAAAAGCTTTCCTGATGATATCAAGTGACAATTTCTGTCTCCCTATAGGATGATAGGTGCTCTGATATACGTGTTAACGCTTCAGTTAGCACATCAACATGACGCCCAAATGAAACACGTACGGCATATTCATCAGAAAACACTTCTGCGGGCATTAGCAACACTTTTTGTTGCACTAACAATTTCTCACAGAAATCTTGTGTATTTATAGGTTGCTTAAACATCATATAAGCAAAAGGCGTGCCATGCGGGACTAACATCTCTAATTCATCATGTTGTTCTGACCACCGCTCAATAAACTTCTGACCGGTTTGGCAGATTTCCTTATAGCTTTGCAGATAATCTTCATGCTTGTCCAAAACTTGCAATCCAAGATACTCACAGAGGCTTGAATTTGATACGGTAACGTAGCGCTTATAATTAATAACCTGATCTGTTATTTGCGATGGCCCTATAAACCAGCCACAACGCAACCCTGGAAACCCATAAACTTTTGAGAGACCAGACACAATGGCCGCGTTTTTACATTTCTTGATAAGACTATTCTGATAATCTGTAAAGTACTCTTCATCAGCCATTAAAAAAATGTCTTTCTTTTCACACAGATCAATTAGATCTTTAAGTACTGACTGGGAAACCGTAACACCCGTTGGATTATTAGGGTTTGTTAATACTATCAATTTAGTGTTGTCTTTGATTTCTTCAATAACCTGCTTTAAGTCAATTTGATAAGCATTCTCTCGTTGCAGTGCAATTAAACTTACTTCACAACCTATTGCTGTGGGCACCTCCCAAGATTGCTGCCAACCGGGTTTAAAGGCAATGACATGATCTGTAGATTTTAAAAAGCTGCGGTAAAATAGATAAAGTCCCTCTTGGGCCCCATGTGTTATGGCAACACTACTAACATCCACACTATAAAGTTCAGCAACTTTTTGTCGCAGTGCTAGTTTCCCACAATCAAGACTGTAATTTAAATCGTAGTTCTGCGATAAATCTAGATCATGTAGGAAATGGTATTGAATCCCACTTTCTGCCAGATCAAAATCGAATTTCCCTTCTGCCGTATTGAACAACCACTCTTGAATTGTATAGGTAGATATGGCCTTATGCATAGTTAACACTCCTGTAATGAGGTGACAAAAACATCTCTATAGCCTTGCCCTGGTAATCTCGGCACTATGGGTGAAGCATAGTGCGCCAAAATTCGATCGTTGAAAAACAGGGTCTCGCACTCACCAAGAGTAGCAGAAAAACATTCTTCGTTTTTGTCATCTGCCTCAAACAAGATTGAAGTACCACCCACAACATTACGTGCTGTAATACAGGCAATATGGATAAAATCAAAACCATCCTGATGAATACCCTCAGGCGCTGGCCTACCCACTATCTCATCGCTAGTAGTGATTCGAATTTGATGTACACCAAGATCATAGGTTTTGCCGGATCGAATTTGCTTCAAAATATCAGGCAATACAGCGTCTTGGTATGCTTTTTTTGTAGGGTCTTCGATTAGAGCAAAAACACGCTTAGCATCTCCAGCGTAACCATTAATCAACTTAGACTGGGAAAAGGCCTGTACAGTCTCACTCCACCTTAGCTCGTTATTGATTAGCTTAGCAGCTTGATAACGTCTATACCTGTAACTGTCTGTTGAATGCATAAAATCATCCACCGGCAGCTGATCGAAAGAGGCTCTCAATTGAGCGTCGCATGACAAAATTTTAGATGAGTTATATTTCATCGTTTGCTTACCTCCAAGTTTTTTGGGACATACCAATAAAAATGAAGCTCAACCTTACCAATCAGCCACTCGCCAAACAATAAGTAAAAATACCCTACTTATGCCTGTTAAGGCCCTTTTGTTATTCTTGTCCTG
>JBGSSQ010000264.1:0-4642 GCA_041736975.1 Gammaproteobacteria bacterium | reverse complement strand
CCTTATGGCTGGAAGCATTATTACACCGCGTTAAAAAACTCTGGTAATCTCGATAAGATTAAAGAGCAAAAGATATCTGTCAATGCTACACCCTTAGAACCCCCAGTGATCCTGTGGGAAGGCGTCGACAACCATGTCTATAAATGGGGTGTGCAAATTCCAATACTGGTGCGATATTTAAGTGATACAACCGACGTCACCCAAAGACTCATGGTAACGATGGTCATTAGACGTACTAATCCACCATTCGGACTTCAAGGGATCTCAATTGACCAATTTGTAGCTAAACCATTGCCAAAGCCAGCTACAACCTAGAGCAATTAGACCCATGGCTTTAACTGCTGGAGCCGTTTGGCGAAGTTGTACTCTAGTGTAGCACAAAATGTTAGCATTTCCTCTGTTCTTGGATCTTTGAAGCTAAGGCTTGCAGCATGTAAATAAAGACGCTGTTTCAGTGCGCCTTTCGAGCCTTTATCGCGCTCTCTATCCCCATATTTAGTGTCACCTACTATAGGGTGGCCCAATGCTTGGGAATGCACACGCAATTGATGTGTTCGGCCAGTCAGGGGCCTGGCTTCTAGCAGAGTCGCATCAGCAAAGCGTTGTAAAACCCTAAACTCAGTTCTAGAAGCTTTACCTAATCGATTCACCTTGACGATTCGTTCACCAGAGCTCAGCACATCTTTCAGCAAAGGTAAGTCGAGGATTCTACGTTCAAAATCACAAGCGCCGTGCACGATCATAAGATAGCTTTTTTTGATTTTCTTAGATTTAAACTGCTCCTGTATGTTTTTGTTTATACTAGGTTTTTTACTTACCAACAAGCATCCAGAAGTATCCCTATCCAGTCTATGCACTAAATCCAAGAGTTTGGCATGTGGGCGCAATAACCTTAATGTTTCAATAACGCCTAACACTACCCCGCTCCCGCCATGCACAGCAATACCAGGGGGCTTATTTAGGAGTATAATATCTGAATCTTCATAAATAATCTCTTGTTCAAGATCTTGTAGGTGTCTGCTAGCTTTAGTAATATCAACCGGAGCAACTGGCTCACGTTGACGTAACGGCGGGAGTCTAACAATATCACCATCATTTAATCGGCAATCCGCAGCAACACGCATTTTATTCACACGAACCTCTCCACAACGGATAGCGCGATATAAGCGCGATTTTGGCACGCCCTTGCATTTTTTCACTAGAAAATTATCAATGCGCTGCTGATCGCCACCTTCATCGATGGTGAGATACTGAACGCCCGTGTGAGGCTTGTCTGACATGGTGTACCTATATTTAAGTTTGATGTTAACGTCAAAAGTTGTTATACTACCTGAGTTTGAATGAGTATTCACTGAGAACTGTACATCAGTGATAATGCGCAGACTACAGAACACAGAATCGCCCAATTGGCCGATATCTCGATAGAATAAAACGCGCATAAGTGAGTTTTTACGAATGGGTATTGCAGGATAACCTGCAGTAGGAAATTTAACCGCATCGCGCTGAAGTGATTGGAAGCGGAATGGAGCTGGAAGTAAGATTTTTAGGCGTTTTTAAACGAATTAAGTTAGGTGATGAAAACTGTTAACCCCGATAGTGGCATAAGTTATACAATAAAAGTGACCACGACTGTTATCCTGAAAAGGAAGCAGTATAACGACGTTAACGCGCTTAATGACGACTTCATCATTGTTATGAAAACAGTGTAGTTCATATAACATAAAGCTGTTATAGAATCTTATGCTTACTCCTGAGGCTGGAATGACTCGCCGCGATGCTAATATGAGTTGAGAATACAATGGAAAGAATGTTAATTAACGCGGCTCAGCGAGATGAGAAACGTGTTGCTTTAGTTCAAGATAATGTCTTGTTTGATTTCATCTCAGAACGTCCAGGATTTGAACAGAAAATTGGTAATATTTACCTCGCCCGCATAACCAGTATTGAGCCCAGTCTTGATGCTATTTTTGTAGAGTTCGGTAGTGAACGTCACGGTTTTTTACCGCTAAAAGAAATTTCTCGTGAGTATTTCAATCCAAAAACAGAGCAAATGGACCGCCCAGGTATAAGAGATTTACTTCGAGTTGGCCAAGAGCTCATGATCCAAGTTGAAAAAGAAGAGCGCGGTAATAAAGGCGCAGCCCTGACAACGTACATTAGTTTAGCAGGCTCCTATCTGGTTCTAATGCCTAACAGCCCTCGCGCTGGCGGCATATCACGACGCATCGAGGGTGAAGAGCGTGATCAATTGCGTGAAATTCTAAACCAAGTAACTATACCTGATGGTATGGGTTTAATTGTCAGAACGGCTGCCATTGGACGAACTAATGAAGAATTAAAATGGGACCTTGACGTTCTTTTATCTCATTGGACCAACATTGAAACCGCTTCAAAATCACGTTCAGCGCCGTTTTTAATACATGCGGAAGGCAACGTAGTTATTCGCGCTATTCGTGACTATGTTCGACAAGATACCGCTGAGATTATTATTGACGATGAAGAAGAATACCAAAGCGCTAAACATTATCTAGAACAAATACGTCCCGATATTGCTGATCGTGTAAAACTCTACTCAGACGCAACCCCTCTATTCAGTCGTTATGGTATAGAACACCAAATTGAAACCGCTTACAAACGCGCCATTGATTTACCTTCAGGCGCTTCCATTGTAATTGATTACACTGAAGCCCTAGTTTCTATCGATGTCAATTCTGCCCGCGCAACAAAGGGTGGCAGCATTGAAACAACCGCATTTAATACCAATATAGAAGCAGCTGAAGAAATCGCAAGACAAGTTCGTTTACGTGATATCGGTGGTTTAATTGTCATCGACTTTATTGACATGCTGGAACCTAAGCATCAATTCGAAGTTGAGAAACACCTAACAAATGCCCTGAAATACGATCGCGCACGAGTTCAGATTGCACGAATTTCACGCTTTGGCTTGCTCGAAATGTCACGTCAACGCCTACGCCCGTCATTACGTGACTCAAATCAACATGTCTGTCCCACTTGCAGCGGACATGGCACTGTGCATAGCGTAGAATCTGTGGCATTAACATTAGCCAGAATTATTGAGGAAGAAGCGCTTAAGCCCCAAACTTCAGAAATCATCATCCAAGGCTCAACTGAAGCGGCCACCTATCTATTAAATGAGAAACGGCATTTACTGGCTGGCATTGAAAAAAATCACGATGTTAAAGTCAGTGTGATACCAAATCCTAATTTACAATCGTCTAATCATCTCAAAAAACGTATTCGCATTTCTGGGGGTGATGAAAATGAAACTGTTAGATCAAGCTCTGATCGGTTACAAGAAACACGCGTAGAGGTCAACTTACCAACCGCTGCAGACAGAAATGAAAGTCATAAACCTGCTGTCAAACAAATGATACCCACACGCCCAGAAAAATCCACTGCGCCCAGCAGATTAATTAAACGCTTATGGAACAGTATGTTTGGTCAGGAAGAAGAAACTGACATTGCACCAGAACCTACGCAGCCCCAAAAATCAGCTTACTCTGCACGCCCATCAACAAACAACAGACAGCGCACTCAGCGTCGACCACGTAGTGATGATAGTCGCGACAGTCGTGATAGCAGAGACAGTCGTGAAAATCGAGATAAGCCTTCTGAGTCTCGTGACCGCTCAACAACCGGACGACGATTTAGTGATAGCTCAAAACCCAATGATCGATCAGCAAGAGAAGGTGATTCTCGCCAACGCTCCTCAGGTTCACGAGGTCGCCCCAACAGAAATTTACCGGCATCTAAATCATCAAGTTCAAAACCGAATGATGATCGATATAACGACCATAATAGCCCAAGCACAGATACCCCAAACTCTAGATCTAAGCCAGCGAATACAGCCCAAATACAAAAATCAGGGCCAACTGATCAGTATATCCAAGAAGCGCCCATTACTATAAAAGCAACCCCTAGCAGCAGCGCAACCAAAACACCTGCTACAACACCCAGCACCCAACAACCAGCATCATCTAGTGATAACAGTGGGGCCGCAAAGAGCACTCAACGCTCAACATCAACCACTAGCTATGCGCCACGCTCTAGTTCAACGCAACGCTCAACTAGCTATGCGCCGAGCACAAGTCAACGTAGCAGCGGCTCAACAACTTCAGCGAGTAGCGGCAACATCAGTGCAGGCAATGCGCAAGCATCAACGGCTAATGTTTCGGATTCAAGTACGCTAGGAGATTCATCAACTAGGGCAACCTCGGACTCTAACAAATCACAAGCTGCATCCACGCGTCACAGTACGGCTTCTAGCAAGTCACAAGCATCAGCCACTGACGCTAGCTCTGATAAATCACCACCAAGAAGAGCGCCGAGCTCCATTTCAACAGCTGACAGCTCTTCAGCCGATCGAGCATCTACTGCT
Source organism: Gammaproteobacteria bacterium (assembly GCA_041736975.1). Taxonomy (GTDB): domain Bacteria; phylum Pseudomonadota; class Gammaproteobacteria; order JAIEPX01; family JAIEPX01; genus JAIEPX01. The sequence continues at coordinate 243 of JBGSSQ010000264.1, read as the reverse complement.
CAATCAAGTCCACCTAGTTCAATGAGCAATAGCAATAATGAAAATCAAAAGCCGATCATTGTAAGAGCTAGCCCAGAAGAGAAATCCAGCTCTAGTACAGCTTCAGATAGTACAGATAAAAAGGATAAAGAAAATACGGACGTATGATTACGGATTCTGCGTGTTGCCCCACTACGTCATTGCGACGAAGTGAGGCAACACAGAAGGATATAACGATGGTGAAAGAGCATCACCACAAGCTTG
>JBGSSQ010000261.1:0-3553 GCA_041736975.1 Gammaproteobacteria bacterium | reverse complement strand
TGGCAGGGGCTGGGGTGGTTGTGCGCTTTAACTCTTATTATGGTGCTATCCTTCTATAGTGTCGTTGCTGGCTGGGCTATAGGCTACTTCTGGGAAACCAGCGCCGGGCATTTTAATGGCATGACAGCCGTGCAAGTGGAGCAACACTGGCAACACTTTTTGGCCTCGCCATGGCAGCTGTTATTGTGGCACTCCCTCTTTATGTTCTTAACGCTGTGGATTGTAGAGCGGGGCGTACACCGGGGTATTGAACTCGCCTCTCGTATTATGATGCCACTGTTGTTTTTGATTTTGATTGTGCTGGATATCTACGCTAGTACCACGCCAGGCTTTAGCAAAGCCTTACATTTTTTGTTTAGTCTCGATTTTAGCAAAATCACCCCCATTGTCATAATCTCTGCACTCGGCCACGCTTTTTTCACCTTAGCGGTAGGCGCAGGGGCTATGCTGGTTTACGGATCCTATTTACCTAAGCATACCCGCTTCTATGGGCCGGTGATCACTGTTGTCTTTTTGGATGTGTTGGTGGCCATTCTTGCTGGATTGGCTATTTTTTCCATTGTTTTTTCACACGGTCTTACGGCAATTGGCGGGCCTGGTTTGATTTTTGAAGCACTGCCCATTGCCTTTGCTAGCATGGCTGGCGGACAGTTCTTTGGGGCCTTATTTTTTGCCCTGTTCATTTTTGCCGCATGGACCTCTTCAATTTCAATGGCGGAACCCGTTGTGGTGCTTTTAGCTGAGCGCTATTTGGGAAACCGTGTTAAAGCTTCTTTGGTAGTAGGCTTTTTTGCTTGGTTACTCGGTATTGGTTCCGTGCTGTCATTTAATTATTGGGCTGAGATTAAAATTTTCTCACACTGGAATTTTTTCGGCACTATTACTGATTTAGCTACCAACGTTTTACAACCTATTGGTGGGCTGTTATTCGCTCTATTTGCTGGGTGGGTAATGAGCAAAAAAATCACGCAAGAAGAACTACAGCTGCCCAAAAGTTTGTATGCAATATGGCGCATATTAATTCGCTACATTGCACCAGCAGGCATTTTAATTATTTTCATCAGCACATTAGTATAACGGCTAAGCCCAACAAAACCTGTGGAGAAAGCCGCTAAACCTTTAACTAATAAAAGAAAACAGAATCAAACTAGCGATCGTCCAGCGGCACGCTCTAACACTCTTAAGGGGGCTTGCTGCTCATTCACCATATGCGCCACAGGCAAATAAAATGTCTGCTCAAACATAAATTGACCCGACATTGCCGCGTGCGAAACCTGATCAGAAAACACGATCCAAGTTGATCCCGGGGGGAAATAAACGTCTTCTTGGCTGACATTTTTTTGATAGTCCAAATTTGCCTTCATGGCATTATGGAGGTGGTGCATGTAATGATCGTAGGCGGTACGCTCTCCGCGCGTTAAGTTAATCATCTGCAACACTTTTGCGGCTAACCAATTGGGCTTAGGCAGTGTTTTCAAAAAGCGCTGCACAACCTCCTCAAAAGGCTCACCAACACGCCAGTGGCGCGGAACACCCAAGGGGTTAACATTGGTAAACACCCGTAAAATCCGCCTACCCGCAGTTGGTGTGGCCGGAAAAGCATCCACGTGCAAGCGGGTATCATCTTTACGATACGATGACAGACGCCCCTCTGCCTCTACAGGCCTGTAACTGGTTCGCGCTTGAATAATGTGGGTTCGGTAAGCCGGGAATAGCTTGTTTACCAGTGCACGTGTGCTATCGGCATAACGATTCATCATGCTTCGCATACCTCTTTGCAACTCAGGCGACAGCGAAGTACCAGCCAATGTGCCAATGCGAATATCATAGCGAACATTCTTAGAGTTGGCATCAGCCACATCAGCGGACAGAAATTGACTCTCATTTTCCTTCAAAAGGAAGCTTAACTCACGCAAATAGACCACCTTGCCAGACTCTAAAGCCTCTGTAGCCTGCGTAGCCATCGGGGTGGCAATAGGAGTCTGCCACCCGGCAATATCAAACTCAACCAAACGTTCTGACATGTTGCCCCAGCCCTCATGGATTTATATGTAGGCATTATATCATGCTCAGAGGTACAGCTGAATCCCCCCCCCTAATGCAAGGTGACAATTTTCCCTTCATTTTTAGACATCAGGGTATCAAGCCACTTTTTCGAAACCCCCTTAATATTGGCCAGGTCATTGATTGAATCAAAATCACCATGCGATTTTCTATACTTGATAATCGCTTGTGCTCGTTTTCGCCCCAATCCTTTTAGCAACGTCAGTTTCTTGAGATCAGCATGATTGATATCAACAGGGAAGGTAATCGGCGATTTAGTCTCCAATCCAGACGGCGCTGTAGATTGTGATCCGGACACCGGTTTCGCCGAAGCGACTTGGCTAGCGCTAATCGCGGCTAATAACCAAAAGATCCATGACAAAGGCATAATAATTTCCTTGAATGTAGTTGAACACACAGACAGCTTAGATCTTTTAAAATAGCGTCATCACTCGTTAAACTACTCAATTGACACTAATGAATAATCCTAGTGACATAGAACAACCAGCATTGGGTTTGAAGTACTATTATGTTACTGTTAGCTATCTATTAATCGTCTGTTTTAGGAGAAGGCGCATGAAAACCGTTATATACATTGCAGACCCTGAAATTATTGCTATTCCCATTATCGAATGCCATGAAGCAATGATTGATCTTAAAGAGCAGACAGAAATACAATACGGTCCACCACCAGAAACCCCCTTGACAGAACCTCATTACACATTGATGAGAAAAACTGTTTACGACAAACTTTGCTTAGCACAAAAAGATTTACCTTCCGGATTGCGTTTTCGACTGTATGAGGCTTTTCGCAGTATAAAAGTACAAAAAATGCTTTTTGACGAAGAATATGAAATCACAGCAAAACGATTAGGCGAAAAATCACATGCCGAAATATTCCACGAAACCACACGATTAGTTTCTCCAGTCATTCACCTTGATGGTTCGATTAATATCCCGCCACATAATACTGGTGCTGCAGTAGATGTAGAAATAGTTGACGACGATGGCCAAGTAATAGATATGGGTATGGAAGCTAAAGATTGCATGTTCGTCGATCCGGAGCTATGCATGACAAACTGTGAATATTTAGATTCTGCAATTAAACAAAATCGAAAACTCTTAGCTGATGTCATGGAGGCTCAGGGATTTGTCAATTATCCCACAGAATGGTGGCATTATTCTTATGGTGATCGTTACTGGGCTTATCATAAAAACAAAGCTTACGCTATTTATGGACCTCATTCTTTTGAATAAAGACGATTATATTTTCTCGCCAGCATTAACTAGGGCTAATAATGCATCTTTATCTGAACTGAGCACAGTGGATACCGAGTACAAAGGCAAAGAGTGAATTTTATCATGGATAGAATAATCATGAGCCGAAAATCTTATGCCATAAGGGGATGATTGATGCGTTTCTAAAAAAATTCGCATACTTTTTAATGTTGTTCCCTTCTTGCTTTTCACCTCAATAGGGATTGCCAATTGATCTAATTCTGCCACATAA
>JBGSSQ010000256.1:0-6062 GCA_041736975.1 Gammaproteobacteria bacterium | reverse complement strand
CTTACTACCCGAAGACCTCTATGTGCCTGCCATTAGCGCGCAGCAATACTGCCAACGGTACGCCCCCTTTTACCCTAAATTCGATCACAGTATTTACCGTGAGGTGGCAACTGAATTCGAAATCCCAGAGGGTAAAATATTAACCTCAATGTCACATGGGCAAAAGAAAAAATTCTTAATTGCTTTTGGCATAGCGACTAAGGCGCGACTCTTTATCCTTGATGAACCGACCAACGGTTTAGACATCCCTTCCAAAACCCTGTTTCGTCAATTACTGGCCAAGCACTTTAGCGAAGATCGAATTTTTATTATCTCCACACACCAAGTACATGATATTCAAAATCTGATTGATCATATTGTCTTACTCGACAGCGGCAAGATCCTCTTTAACCATTCAACTGCAAAAATCGAACAACGCTTAACTTTTTCTAGACAAAGCACCGAGCCTAAGGCTGGTGAATGTCTTTATTATGAGAAAGAGTTAGGTGGCTATACGGTAATTAAGAAAAACCAAGATCAGCCAGAAACTGAAATTAATTTAGAAGTATTATTCAACGCCATATTGGCTAACAGCAACATTTTTGAGGAACTATTATGAAACAGCATTCACTTTTAGATGGCCGTCGATTACTACTGCTTACCACCAACGAGCTACGTAACAATCGAAAACCAATTATCATTGCCGCCGCAACAATACTGGTATTTTGGACATTGTTTTCCTATGGCGGAGCAGTCACGCCTGCTCTCTATACATTTATCCTGTATATTGGCGGATTCATCATGACCAGTCGCGCATTCAAAGAACTTCATGATCCAGAATTAGCCTATCATTATTTAACACTGCCATGCTCAAATTTGGAGCGCTTTCTCTCCAAGTGGTTTATCACCTCTATAGGTTACGCCCTTGGATTAATAGGATTAGCCTACCTTTATAATTTAGGGCATATCACCATCGGTTTTGGGCTCTTCCGTCACGCACCCAATCTACTTACTGCTTTTGACTTGTCATTATGGCAAAGCATTACCAACTATATGATTCTTCACTCCATCGTGTTTCTCGGTGCTGTTGTTTTTAAACGATACTGCTTATTAAAATCCGCACTATTCATAGGCTGCTTACTCTTAGTGCTCAGTTACTTCACTGCTTCAATAAGCCTACATTTTATACCATTGTGGACACCAGCTACATTGCAAAACATTGGCACGGCGGCGCAAACCTTTGGCACTGCATTTTGGATTGTCTTAGCACCTTTTTGCTGGATAGTAACTTACCTTCGAATCAAAGAGTGTGAGATTAACTAATATGAAGTATACCGATTTAAAACCCATTTATTTGCAGATCGTCGACACGATCAGCGAGCAAGTGCTCAATGAATCCTGGCCCAGTGGCGAGCGTATTCCTTCGGTACGTGAAATGGCCGTTACTATGGAAGTGAACCCAAACACGTTGATGCGCTCCTATAACTATCTGGAGGAGCAGGGCATCATCACTATGTCACGAGGCGTTGGTTACTTTCTTACACCAGCGGCACGACAGCATGTTATTGCGTTAAAGAAAAAGGAATTTCTGACACAAGACTTACCACATTTTTTCAAAATGATGGATTTACTGGAAATGGATGTTAATGAATTAATTCAACTTTACACACAGAGGTCATTTTATGAAACAAAGTAATCGTATTTTATGGTCCGGAATCGGACTGGTCTTTTTCGGAATATTAATCACACTCGCCGTATTCACTTCGCTAGGCAAAAATAGCAGCGCACAAAACTGGCTGTCTAAGAATAACGGGTACCACGGAACTTCACAAACCATTCACGGTGATGGCAATATTATTAGCAAAACGCTCAACGTATCGGCCTTCAACAAAATCTCTGCCAGTGGCAACTATAAAATCACCTTACTGTCGGGTGCAACACCACACGTTTTGATCAAAGGCGACAGTAATCTTCAACCTCATATAAAGGTTGACGTCACAAAAGACGGTCTAGAGGTAAGCACAGAACGTGGCTTCAATTTATCACCTACTCGCGTGATAGAAATAGCGATCACAACTCCTGAACTATTTACAATTAATCTTGCAGGCGACACCCAGCTTAGCGGATTAAATATCAACACGCCTAAACTCGATATTTCCCTTGCTGGCAACAGCCAAGCCACTTTCAATGGCCAAATAACCCGATCGACATTCAACCTCGGTGGCAACTCCAATCTTAATTTAACGGTCAATCACAACAAAAGCCTTGAAATTAACAGCGGAGGCGAAAGTAAAATCAAACTGCAAGGAAGCAGCGAGGATATCACCATTAACAATGGTGGTGAAGTCGATGTTCAGGCGATGGACTTTAGTGCGAAAAATGTCACTATCAATGGCGCCGGAGAAACCAGAGTCAATATTAATGCCACCGATACTATTACCCTTAATACGCTTGGGCACGCCACCTTACAGTATTCAGGCAGCCCCAAAGTCGTTAATCACGCCGTAGGAAAAGTAGAAATAACTAAATTTTGAATAACCCACATTGGCTGCCGAGCATTTCAATATGGGGATGCCGGCAGCCACAAACAGCGCAAACTCAACCCAAGATGACATAATTGCCTGAGAGTTCTCCCCCGATGTGAACATCTGTCTGGTTTGTAATGGAATTAGAGTGAAATAGAGACTCTATCGCAATCATCTTTCTCAGTTAAGCATACTAACCTACGACTTCCTAAAATTGTACTATACTTACTCCTGTGCGCACCTAAAGCATATTAATTGTATAGGGTGCTACAGAACGAAATAATGTGTTTTACATAATTGAATACTGCTTATCTATGCACCAAAATCGTCATGGATAGGCGGCATTAGACTTTAGGAGGTTTATTTTGAGCATTCAAAACAGTCAGCATAATCGGCATTCTGGCAGTCGATCAAATCGTAAAAGATCTCTGTCGGCCAAAGCAATACATCGATCAAATACGCGGCTCTTTCATTTTCTGGTTGTTATAGTGACAGCCTTGTTGCTAATATCAGCAAAAAATTTAGCCTCATTATAAAGGTAAGGATAGCGAAAATCATCTTGAGTTTCGGGTGTTAATCACATATAATACAAAATCTTAACATAACGAGACAAAACAATGAATAAGCCATCTCACGAAGTAAAGTCAGGCAACCGTAGCAAATATAATGCACAATTATTTGGCACTAACACGCGAGTAATCGCAACACATCCACTCAGGCTCAATGATGCAGACCATAAAAAGCCTGAATACCAAACCAAGAAGGCCGGGAGCAATAGCGCTTCCAAAAAGCATTACAGTGATGCAATCAAAGAAAAGGCATCAGCCTTGGAGCGCTTAATAAAAGATACCATTACTGGACTACCTGAGAAATTTAGTTTAAAGCTTTGTGAAAATAATAATGATCAAGTATTACTGTGGTCAACAATTCCTTTCAATACTGACGATGAAAAATCTCTGCGATTAAGCCAACAAGTGATGCAAAAAATTGTCGAGCCCCTGCAAAGTTTCGGAGCAAGATATGGACGATCCCCCAATGCCTGGCTCCTGTTGTTCCCAAATTTTGAAGCACTTAATCAAAAAGTATTAATGGATACCTTTTTAGCAGAACACGCTCTGAGTTGGACACGTCTTTCACATCAAATTACCACTATATCTGCAGTTAAGCTCCCATCCGTAGATGTCCAGATACGCCCTATTACACAAGCACCTGAACATATTAGAGAAAAAGGCAGGCCTGAGAAAGATATACTCGGCACTACTAAAGTACCTACAAAACCAAACTTTTTCAATGTGGACGACCCAACATCACAACCCACTGCTGAAGCAATCAAACTACTCACCACAATCAAAAATGATCAACAACGCGTAGAAGCGGCAGAGCGCTTAAATATAGGGAAACCTACAGTTGAAGACACCGGAATGCTTATGATGCAACACTCTAAAGGTGTTCTTATGTATAATATATTCCTCAACTACATAAAAGAGCAGCAGCATAAAACAATCCCATACAGCGTCGTGAGGAATAACTCTTGCCTGCACCACAACATACGTTTAGATGCTGAAGCTACCATGCGTGACGCACAATGCACAGCCTCAGAAATTTTGATGATTGACGGTCTGAACCCAGGGATAGGCCCCATTTTCAAAAAATGTGAACTGGCCGCAGAAAAAACCCTGAAATCCTGCACCGTACTTATGGATGATGATGACAAGGTTTATTGCGATAAAATCTATAGAGTGCATGGCAGCGGACACAATCTAAGCATCGCACTCGAGGACATCAATTTATCCAACACTGCGGTAATGAATCTCAGTGAGCAAATAGCCCATGTACAGATTTTTGGATCAAAATGATAACATTACTTTAAGGTTTTCTTGGTATACTGTTTGGTAAGTAACAATATTTTACCTATAATTCGGAGCCAGAGCAAACATGAAAAAAAGCAATATGGTACTACCTAATACCGCATGGCAATCAGCGCTTTCATTTCTTGGCGTAAAAGATCAAAATGCGCTACGTCGCGTTGATAAGAACCTGCATTCGCTTACTCATATGAATCGAGCATATGCCTTGCATAGAATTAAGTATTTATTTAATCAGTCTCTAGAGAACATTGTATGTGAAGGCTCCCAAATAACACTCTCAGCTGATATTGTAGCTATTTTCGAAAAACACAACACTGTCGGTGATGTCTACGCTAATTTAAATCAATACTTAATTCAACAGTCCAAGAACGCGGAGGGAAAACTATCAATTGTTATAGAAGGCCTTCGACTAATAGCCATGAAGCAACATGAAAGCGCACTGCAATTATTCAACAGACATAGTCAAATGTATAATGACTTAGGAGTACAACTATTACCTTTTTCTGCAGCTTATGGTTTAAAGGAACTTGTTCAAGCTATATGTGATGACATTAAAAGAAACCGTTCAGTGAAGACACTTGATCGTGTTGTTAGAAAGTCTCTATGGTGGGGGTGTTATTTTGGACAAGCCGATTCGGTTGAAGTTTTGTGTAAAAATCTAAATAAAAGACTGGTTTTTTCTGATAATTCTGCTCAAAATCTTACTGATGAAGAAGCCAAGGATTGTTTTTCCGCTGCAATGGAATGCGATTCAGTTATAGTTATCAATACACTTTTTCAATATAACATAAAGATTTCCTTGGAGGATTTATTTAAATTAGCCATGGATAATGGTGCTGTTAGAGCTCTGACTTTTCTTTATAATGAGGGCAACCCAAAAGAGCAATTTGAAGGTAAGCGCATCGCATTAACAGATTTCATTGAGCCTTTCTTAGGCAATATTGTTGATTTACAATATTCAAAAAAAATAAAGACTTTAGCGAATAGAAATGTTGTACAAGTTTATTACTGGATGAGACAGCATGTAACCTGGATAGATCACTATTTATTCTTATGTGATGCAGCCATCGATGCGAATTCCACTAGATTCACTATGGAAATATCGATTAAATCTCCCTTGTTATCATGGCCAGATTTTCCAGTAAAATCACGACTAAGAATTTATAATTTAGCTGTAGACAATGACAATATAAACTATATACACTTATTGTTATCACCCTATAACCACGAACATTTTCTGACCGGTGAAAAAAATAGCGGCTCATTTCGCTGGTATGACAATAGCAATGTCAAAATGTTGCATAGGATATCCCATAAATTGTTGCCAGGGATATTCTATAGATTATTTAAAGAAAAGATGAAGAGCCAATATCCACGGGACATTATCAATGATATTTTATGGCCTTTAGTTGAGCGAGGTGCTATTTCTTTGTTTGGTAAAATCGATGATACTGAAGATTCACATTGCTGGATTGATCTTACCTGCCAATATTCAACTCTGCCGTCAATTGATGACAAGCAACATCCTAAACGAGCGGCTTGTCTGTTCAATCAGGCCTCGGACATCCTACGTGATATCATCACGCAGGAAGTGGCTAAGTATAGTCAACTGAACAAAAAAAAGTCTAAAAAAAGCTTTGGAATACGTAGCGCTGAATTATTAAAAGACAATATCACTAAGGCCAATGGA
>JBGSSQ010000232.1:0-8587 GCA_041736975.1 Gammaproteobacteria bacterium | reverse complement strand
ACTTATTCCATTTGAAATAAAAGCAACCCAAACCTATCGCAAGGCTCACGTCAATTCGATTAAATACTTCCAAAATCTTGTAGGAGAACGCTGCGAAGAGGGCTATTTAGTTTACAGTGGCGATGAAGAAATCCCTTATGGTGATTTTAAGGTGATTAATTTTCGTTCAGTCGCTGACGTTCTCACCGGTTGATATTCAGCGCCTTGTATTGGGTATAGGCTCTGGGAATAACCATTGGCTGCTATTTTGCCCCAGTGCAGAGCACTGACGGACACATCAAAAGAGGCTTGGCTGGGGTATGATGCCGCAGAGGTAATAGTGTAATTCATCTTTTGGCTCTTTATGCTTAAGAAGTGCATTTGCAATACCAAATCTCAATTAATGATTATTGTCAACGCTAGGGTACCTAGAGACTAAGTCCGCTATTGTTCGCCAGAGGTATCCATGAGAGAATTATTTCAAGCCTGTAGGATGCGCGCTGAGTTGGGCTAGTTGTTGATTTATTGGGGAGTGTCATAATGAGTTCAATCGTTGTTTACCCGGGCACATTCGACCCGATCACGTTGGGGCATGTCGATTTAATAGCCCGAGCAGCGAGTCAGTTTGATCAAGTTGTTGTGGGGATAGGTGTCAATCAGCAGAAAGCCCCCCTTTTTAGTCCCGAGTTGCGTTTGCAGTATGTACAACAAGTTGTGCAGGAATGGCGCAACGTGACAGTGATAAGTTTTTCAGGGTTGGTGGTGGAATTTGCCGAGCAACAAGGCGCTAGTCTTATCTTGCGTGGTTTGCGTACAGCAGGGGATTTGGATTTTGAGCTGCCAATGGCGATGATGAATAGAGCTATGAAGCCGAATATAGAAACCGTTTTTATGCCTGCAGATCCAGCGTATTCTGCTATCTCCTCAAGCTTGGTGCGCGAAATAGCGCGAAATGGTGGTGATCTGTCGGCATTTGTTCCTAAAGGGATAATAAGTGCGTTGAAAAAGTGATGTGGTGGAGTTGATATGGCCCTTATAATTACAGAAGAATGTATTAATTGCGATGTGTGTGAGCCCGAATGCCCTAATCAGGCAATCTATCAGGGTGAGCTAATATACGAAATTGATCCTAACAAGTGCACAGAATGCGTAGGGCACTTTGATGAGCCACAATGCCAGCAAGTATGCCCCGTTGATTGCATCCCTATCAATCCTGATTTTAAAGAAAGCCAAGAGCAGTTACAGAAAAAATATGAGGGTTTGGTTGGCGCTAATGTTAATAAGAGCGAAGCGTAGCGATCCGGGCTCAAAGATAGGCTATGTTGTTTCGTTATAGTTAATTTGTCCTGAGTTGCCACGCTTCGCTCGTAAAGACGGGGGCTTGTGTCAAGTGGTCTAAAGAGTATCTTTTTTGGCGATAACACTGTAGAATGGCCTTGATAGGCAAGTTAGTTGTCGTTCCAAAGGAGTCTCATAATGTTTCATAGTTTAGTTTCTCTCTCATTTTGGGGTTACGTTATTGTTACCCTTATCATGACTCACGTCACCGTATTGGCTGTTACTATCTATTTGCATCGTTGCCAAGCGCACCGTGCTTTAGATTTAAATCCGGTTCTTTCACATTTTTTCCGACTTTGGTTATGGTTGTCTACGAGTATGAGTACTAAGGCATGGGTTTCCATCCATAGAAAACACCATACCTTTGTTGAAACTGAGGATGATCCTCATAGCCCTGTGGTGCTTGGCCTCCCCAAAGTTTTTTTTGGTGGCGTGCTTTTGTACCGTAAAGAATCTAAAGTAAAAGAAACACAAGAGCGTTTTGGTCGCGGTTGTCCTGATGATTGGTTGGAAAGAAATGTTTATGCTCCTCGTCCCATGTTGGGGATTTTCTCATTATTAGCAGCTGAGCTGCTAATCTTTGGTTGGCCTGCTTTTATTATTTGGGCTATACAAATGATTTGGATTCCTCTTTGGGCTGCTGGTGTTATTAATGGCGTGGGCCATTATTGGGGTTATAGAAACTTTTCAAGTCCTGATGCTTCCAGGAATATTGTTCCTTGGGGCATTATAGCTGGCGGAGAAGAGCTCCATAACAACCACCATGCTTTCGGAACCTCAGCTAAGCTATCAGTGATGTGGTGGGAATTTGATATTGGTTGGACATACATCCGTTTGTTTGAGATGCTGGGTTTGGCTAAGGTGCATCGTTCAATACCTAAGATCATCAAGAATCGTAAAAAGAATGCCGTGGATGATGAGACACTGGGTGCTTTGTTAGGTAATCGCTTTCAGGTTTTGGATCAGTACTGGCGCCGAGTGATTCGTCCAGTCTTGCGTGAGCAAAAGCTGCATGCGACCAAGCCTCAGTTGAATTTACTACGTAGCGCCCGTAAGTTGTTGGCCAAAGATCAGTCTTTGATCAATGAAGAAGAACAGCTGCAGTTAAATGAACTCCTTTCGCAAGGGGCGGCGTTGAAAACCATCTATGATTTTCGTCTGCAGTTACAGGAAATCTGGCATCGTAGTACGGCTAGTCAAGTTGAGTTGCTGGAAAGGCTGCAAAAGTGGTGTCAGCAGGCTGAAGCCTCGGGTATTCAGGCTCTGCAGGATTTTGTTAATCAATTGAAAACCTATACTTTGAAACAGGAGCCTGTTCGCGTAAAGGCTAGTCATCACTAGTTTAGCGAATAGGGAGGCTGAGGGTGCGAATCTTCTTGATTGTGCCCTCATAATCTGTTACAAATTGCGGTTCTTTGTGCTGGAGAGAATTTAATGGCTAAAGTATGTATAGTGACGGGCAAGAAACCCATGTCTGGGAATAATGTTTCGCACTCGAATCGAAAAACGAAGCGTCGTTTTTTACCGAATTTGCAAACGCATCGATTTTGGGTCGATAGTTTGAAGAAGTGGATTACCTTACGTGTCACCACCAAGGCAATGCGCACAATCGATAAAAAGGGCATTGAAGCGGTTCTTAAAGAGATTGAAGACCGTAAGTAACTACTGAAGAGGATCAATTATGGCTGTTCGTGAAAAGATAAAACTGGAGTCTTCTGCGGGGACAGGACATTTTTATACCACCACTAAAAATAAGCGTACCAAACCTGAGAAGATGGAGATTAAGAAGTTTGATCCTGTCGTTCGTAAGCACGTTGTGTATAAAGAGACCAAGATCAAGTAGATTGACGTTATGTCAGGCCTTTTCGCTTAAGCGGGAGTGCCTGGCATAGCCTGTTTGGCCATTCTAGAGAGTGGCCAAAAGCCTGATGGTCAAAGTTATCAAAGTTATAGCCCACACTCAATAGTCCTTTCCACCACCCTTTTAGCGCCGTTCTCTTTGGTGCCATTCAAACTACTGTAATCCGTATCATTGAAATTGATAGAAGGCAGTTGGCTTAATTAATTTTTTCCTGGGTGACTTCGCTTCGCTCGTAATGACGGAGCTGATGGTGGGCTGATGAGGCGCCGACTAGAGGCTTCGCTCGATGACTGTTTGGGTGGTTTTTACCTTTTAAGCAGGAGTTCCTGGTAGGCTAGCAGGTTGTAGGGAAAAAGATTTCCACAGCATGTGTACATTATAGAGAACGACTGCCAGTAAGAGCCAGCGAAGGCTTTCTAGGTTGACGTAGGTGATCGCTGGGGCTGCTATTAGTACGCCTACAACACCGGCAGCGTTCATGATGAGCGAGGGTTTAAGGGCTACTTGCTCACGTATTACAAAGGCAAGTGCTGCAACAGATTGTTGAATAGCACCAGAAGCTGCCATAACCGGGAATGCTGCCAGTGGGCTCATGCCAAGTAAAAAGAGTATGACCTGAGTAGGGGCGTAGGATCCAACGCCGATGGCAGGCAGTGCGCCTGAGAGAAGCATGCCGACGACGCCTGCAACCAGCCAAATGCCATGTAGAGACATCAAATCTCCTCCGATCGGTAGTAAGCCCAACTTACTGGCTAGGATCAGTGAGGCAATGCCAATGTACCCTAAAAACATCAGACGGCGGATTTTTTGTTTATCGAGTCTTGAAACGAAAAAGCCTCCAAAGAAGCCACCAACACTCGCACTGCCTATAAGGGCCAGCAGTGTTTCCATCTCAACTGGGACGGTCTGTAAAAAGAAGAGGGCTTGGCACATAGCGGGTAAAATGCTATGAGCATTTAATGTGCCGGGGAGTTGCCGATCATCCAGAAGGCTCCAATACTTATTGAATGCCACCACTACGGCAAAGCTTCCTATACCCATAGTATCGGCAAGATTGGCAATAAAGCTGGAGAAAGCAAATTTTAGCTTAGTGATGGTGCTGAGCGGGGGGTGTGCAGGGGGTTCGCGCCACGCCAATAGGCATAGACGTCCTACCACGTAGATGGAGATAACTGCTACACAAAGTTTAATAAAGATTATCATGATTCATCAAAAAGTTAATTTAATTGGTATATATTGTATAATATGCGCAAGGGTTTTGTAAAGCTTTTTTTGTCAATATTATCACTGCTGGTGTTTTCTTTCCTATTGTCTGCGAATACCAGCACCCAGAGCATAGTAACTAGACTTGGTGTGCAATACAATCAATGAAGAATATTTGGCGCCATGGAGGTGGTGGAAGGGCTGCAGGTGGACAATGTAGCAGCGATTCTGGCTGAGCATTACGCGACCAGCTAGGTGTAGGGCACTGCGGGATTATAAGGGGGAATCGCTGGAAACGCAGATCTTGGCTTGATTTACCGCTTATGACAAAGTAAATTGGTGGGACTAAACACAGGTTAATATTGGCGCTTCAGTAGTGTTCGCTTAAGTTTTATGCCTGTAGTTATAAACTCAATACAGTGAGGGGCTATGAACAAGACCATACAGTTAAAGATTTTGGATGAGCGGATTGGGACTGAGCAGTTTCCATTACCGGAGTACGCTACGCAGGGTTCTGCGGGTTTAGACTTGCGAGCTTGTTTAGATGCGCCTTTGGAAATTGCACCTGGGGAAACGCATTTGATCCCAACCGGGTTGGCTATCCATATTAGTGATCCAGGGTATGCGGCAACAATTTTGCCACGGTCTGGTTTAGGGCATAAGCATGGTTTGGTGTTGGGGAATTTAGTCGGATTGATCGATTCTGACTACCAAGGACCATTGATGCTTTCGTGCTGGAATAGGAGTAAGGTCAGTTACACTATAGAGCCTGGTGAGCGCATTGCTCAGCTTGTTGTGGTGCCTATTAGTCGGGTGTCGTTTGACGTAGTAGAAGAGTTTTCAACCAGTGATAGAGGAGCAGGTGGCTTTGGACATACAGGACAATATTGAGGTGCAGTCTTACAAAATTATTAAAGATATCCCAGAGACCATTTTCCGCGCATACGATATTCGCGGAATTGTCGATGTTAATCTTACCCCAGATATCGTTTATACCATCGGGTTAGCGATTGGGGCTGAAGCCAAGGCGCGGGGAGAGAATTTTGTTGCTGTAGGACGTGATGGTAGACACTCTTCGCCCGAGTTATCTAGAGCTTTACAATATGGTTTAACGCAGGCTGGCGTCACCAGTGTTGATTTACTGCAATTGCCTACACCGGTGTTGTATCTTTTTTTACATCAAAATATACCCATCACTTCAGGTGTAATGGTTACAGGCAGTCATAATCCTAGTCAATATAATGGCCTTAAAATTGTACTTGGGCAAAAGACGCTATTTGGTGACGCTATTCAGGCATTACGTAAGCGCATTCTATCGGGTGATTTCACTGTCAATACAGCGACGCCACAGAATGTCAATTTAAACGCATTAGCGAATTATCAAGCCTATATTTGTGGGAATATTAAACTTTCTCGACCTCTGAAAATAGTGATTGATTGTGGTAATGGTGTGACTGGTGCTATTGCCCCAGCACTATTTAGGCAATTAGGTTGTGAGGTTTATGAGTTGTTCTGTGACGTCGATGGTGATTTTCCCAATCATCATCCTGATCCTTCACGCCCAGAAAATTTGATTAGTTTAATTGAAAAAGTGGCACAGACTGGGGCCGATCTTGGCTTGGCTTTTGATGGGGATGGAGACCGCTTGGGTGTTGTTACTGCCAAAGGTAAAATGATATGGCCTGATAGGCAGATGATGTTATTTTCACAAGATATATTAAGTCGTAACCCTGGTGCTGCTATTATTTTTGATGTGAAATGCTCACGTCATTTGAGTGAGGTGATCCAGTCGTCTGGAGGTCAGCCCATTATGTGGAAGACTGGGCATTCATATGTTAAAAGTAAGATGCTAGAAACAGGGGCATTGTTAGCCGGTGAAATGAGCGGGCACATTTTTTTTAAAGAACAATGGTTCGGATTTGATGACGCTATGTATGCGGGGGCACGTTTATTAGACATAGTAAGCCGTGATAAACGTACGGTGGATGAAATCTTTGAAGCGTTGCCCGATAGTTTGGCAACACCAGAATTGCAGCTGTCCATTGCTGATGAAAGAAAATTTAAGTTTATGGATAAACTGGCTGAAACCGGACATTTTGAGGGTGCGAAAATTTGCACTATTGATGGCGTGAGAGTCGACTTTGCTGATTCCTGGGGCTTGGTTCGGGCTTCCAATACCACACCCTCCATCGTATTTCGTTTTGAGGCTGAAGATGAAGTCGCTTTGGAGTCTGTAAAAGAAAAATTTAGACAGTGGCTCCATGCTTTAGACTCTGAATTGGTACTGCCATTCTAATTTCTTTCAGTAAAAAGCTAAGGGGAAAATAATGTTAAGAGTCGTATCTGCAAACTTAAATGGCATTCGCTCTGCTCAGCGCAAAGGTTTTTTTGAGTGGCTTATGGTAGAAAAACCTGATGTTGTATGTCTTCAGGAAGTACGTGCACACATGGAGCAATTAACAGATGCCCATTTTTATCCACAAGGCTATCATCATTACTTCGTTGATGCGCAAAAAAAAGGCTATAGTGGTGTGGGTATTTATACTAAGAAGAAGCCCGATCGAGTAATAACCAGTCTAGGGTGGGAATTAACCGATAATGAAGGGCGATATATTCAAGCAGATTTTGGTGAGCTGAGTGTTGCTTCATTGTATATGCCTTCAGGTACCAGTGGTGAGGGCCGCCAGGAGCTAAAATATGAGCTTCTTGATCATTACGAAAAAGTATTACGTCAACAACGCCACGATGGACGTCAGTATATTATTTGTGGTGATTGGAACATCGCGCATAAACCTATTGATCTTAAAAATTGGCGGACTAACCAGAAAACGTCGGGTTTTTTACCGGAAGAGCGTGCTTGGATGGATAAACTTTTGGATGAGATAGGTTTTGTTGATGCATTTAGGGTGTTGAATAATGAGCCTGATCAGTATACCTGGTGGTCGAATCGTGGTCAGGCTTATGCGAAAAATGTGGGGTGGCGTATTGATTATGAGATCATCACACCTGAACTTGAAAGCAAAGTAAAAAATGTGTCTATCTACAAAGATCAAAAATTCTCGGATCATGCTCCTTTGATTATTGATTATGACTTGCAGCTTTAGTGGTGTTTTCACGGTATTGACCCGGTAACCAGATCTGTTGATGATTAGTGATTGGAAACACTACCCATAAACGGAAATGCCGATGAAAATCACTGACATGCCACTTTCGCTTCGCCCTCGTGAGCGTCTTATGGCACTGGGAGCCCATGCGCTCACAGATGCTGAATTACTTGCTGTATTTTTACGCTCTGGCGTTAAAAATAAATCGGCTGTTGCTTTAGCGCAAGATTTACTCGATAAGTTTGGTGGGCTGTGTTATTTGCTTAATGCGGATTACTCAGTATTAGGCAAGGTCTCGGGGCTGGGGGTGGCTAAATACTGTCAGTTACGTGCTTGTCTAGAATTGAGTCAACGTTATGTTACCGAGCCCCTGCAGCGAGGCCCGCTGCTGGCCTCTGCAATAGCCACGAAAAAATTTCTTATTAATAAACTACGTCATCAAAAGCGCGAAGTGTTCGCTTGCTTGTTTTTGGACAGTCGGAATAGGCTTATATCCTATGAAGAGCTATTCTATGGCACTATTAGCTCAGCCAATGTGCATCTGCGTGTTATTATAGAGAGGGCCCTAGCACATCCTACAGCGGGGGTCATATTGGCACATAATCACCCGTCTGGTGATCCGATGCCTAGTGGTACAGATATTAAGCTTACAGAAGACCTTGTCATGGCGCTTGATCTATTAGATATAGTGGTTAAAGACCATATTATCATAGGAAATACAGATTCTTATTCTTTTGCGCAAGCGTCCATTCTTCCTGAAGGGCGTTAGGGGTGATTGCTGGGCTTGAGGTGGCGGCGAGTATGTTCTCATTGATTCAAAAGTAGGTTAAAATATTGGTAGTTTCAGCTTTTGCTCCGAGTTGCAGGCCAGAAATCGTTTAGGTGCCTGGTGTCTGTTTAGTTAACATGCTTTAGTGGGTTTTAGAAAATGGCGTATTCAATAGACTTTGCTTTGCTAGTAGATTCTCTTAAGGTCAATGTTGTTTGGAAAGACCTTGATAGTCGATATATTGGAGGTAATCAACATTTTTTACAGCTGTTGGGGCTAAATGAAAAGAGCATTCAAGGGAAAACAGACTTTGATTTAACTACACCTGATTTA
>JBGSSQ010000184.1:0-4737 GCA_041736975.1 Gammaproteobacteria bacterium | reverse complement strand
CTCAACATTGGCTTATTGCAACCACTTGAATGTATCAAGCTTGCTGAGGATTCATTTTACCGTGGTAAAGCGC
This sequence comes from Gammaproteobacteria bacterium, assembly GCA_041736975.1. Lineage (GTDB taxonomy): Bacteria > Pseudomonadota > Gammaproteobacteria > JAIEPX01 > JAIEPX01 > JAIEPX01. Next base: position 4,664 of record JBGSSQ010000184.1, on the reverse strand, counting down.
CACTCAATGCAACTGAAGGTTTTATTCGACAAATACTTGGGTGGCGTGAGTATGTGCGTGGAATTTATTGGTTAAAGATGCCTGAGTACAAAAAACTTAATTATTTTAATGCTTCTAGAGATTTGCCTAATTTCTTTTGGACGGCTGAAACCAAAATGCATTGTTTGGCTCAATGTATTAAGGAAACAAAAGAAAATGCTTACGCACATCATATTCAACGGTTAATGGTAATAGGTAACTTTGCTTTACTGGCAGGCTTAGATCCTGATTATGTTAATGAATGGTATCTTTTGGTTTATGCTGATGCATATGAATGGGTCGAACTGCCCAATGTGACTGGAATGATCTTATATGCTGATGGGGGTGTTTTAGCTAGCAAGCCGTATGCTGCTAGTGGTGCTTATATCAATAAGATGTCTAATTATTGCAAGGGCTGTCAGTATAAGGTCAGTAAAAAAAATGGCCCAGATGCCTGCCCTTTTAACTACCTTTACTGGAATTTCTTGTTAAAAAACAAAGATAAGCTGCGGTCAAACAATCGGTTGATGATGATTTATTCTGTTTTGAGCAAGATGGACCAGAAAAAGATAGACACTATTCAACAGGATGCTGAAATATTTTTTACCAAATTAATCGATGAAGATCGGTTATAGATAAGGAGTTTATGTTGGATCTTAAAAAAAATGGTAATATTGCCATTATTGGTTCTGGAATTTCTGGACTTACCTGTGCTCATGTTCTCGCAAAGCATGCTAACGTTACTTTATTTGAGGCTGGTAGTTACTTTGGTGGTCACACCAATACAATCAAGGTGCAGCACCAGGATCAAGAGCATGCAATTGACACGGGGTTTATTGTATTTAATAAGCACAACTATCCTTTATTCACTAGGCTTATGGATTCGAATGAAGTTCCTTATCAAAAAAGTGAGATGAGTTTCAGCTTTTCATCACAAGAACATCGACTGGAATATAATGGCCAACGATTATCTACATTATTTGCCCAAGCTCGTAATTTAGTTAGGCCCCGATTTTATAGACTATTAAAAGACATCTTTCGTTTTAATCGTGATGCTAGAAATCACCTTGCTGATGATAGTGCTAGTCTCCTCACATTAAAATGCTTTGTTGATAAGCATAATTATAGTACTTGGTTTTGGCATGTTTATTTGCTGCCAATGGTTGCCTCTATTTGGTCTAGTGCACCAAAAATTGTTGAAAAAATGCCGGCAAAATTTATTCTAAAATTTTTTGATAATCACGGATTTTTGAGTGTCCATGAGATGCCTCAATGGTTAACAGTACAGGGTGGTAGTCAGAATTATGTTAAAGTTCTACTGAAAAAATTTAATGGTACTGCACATTGCAATGCCCACGTGAGTAAGGTGACACGTGATGTTGATGGTGTCATCTTGTCAATTGGCTCAGATCATTACCGATTCGATAAGGTGATATTTGCCTGTCACAGTGATACGGCTCTTAGGCTGCTTGAACAACCTAGTGACGATGAGGTCAATATTCTTAGTGCGATACCTTATCAAGCTAACGAGGTGATTCTGCACACTGACTCAGCAGTAATGCCTAAGCGTCAGTCTGTGTGGGCAAGCTGGAATTATCATGCGACTACTTCTCAGATGCCTACATTGACATACTACATGAATCGGTTACAGCAGTTAAATATCCCTCAAAACTATTTTGTGACTGTGAACATTGGTGAAAAAATAGATGCTAGCAAAATTATTCAACGTTTTAATTATTCGCATCCAGTGCTGCATCAGCAAGCTATTAATGCTCAAGCCGAATTTCATAAAATTAGTGGCAAACAACATTGTTATTTTGCTGGCGCTTACTGGTTTAATGGTTTTCATGAAGACGGTGTGGCCAGTGCTGTGCGTGTTTGTCAGCAACTTGGAGTCGAGTTTTGATAAAGGAAGGTATCTATATTGGCAAAGTATGGCATCATCGCTTGACGCCAAAGGTGCATCGTTTCCAGTCTAGCATGTTGATGGTTGCCCTTGATCTTTCTTTACTTGAGCGTCATGCGCTTACCAGTCCGCTGATAGTACATAATCGTTTTGGCATGTTTAGTCTGCGAAGTAGAGATCACTTTCCGGGTAGTGAGCTATCCATGGCAGAAAACATTAAGAACTTAATGCCTGAGTCTGTGAGGAATCAACCCCACAGAATACTGTTGCTTACCCAGTTAGCACATTTTGGCTTTGCATTTAATCCAATAAGCTTCTTTGTTGTGATGAAGCCAACTAGTGATGATGTTATTGGCTTAATACTTGAGGTGCATAATACGCCGTGGGGCGAACGACATTATTATCCTGTTTTTGATTTTCAGAGCAATGATGACGGTATAGAGTCTCAATTTAAGAAGGTATTGCATGTTTCTCCTTTTATGGAGATGGATTATACTTATGCTTTTGCCATGAAGAAGCGACAAAATAATTTGGTTATCAGTATGAGTAACTGCAGAGATAACGTTAAAAACTTTACTGCTGGAATAAGTATGCAGTATCAGCCCCTAGAGCCAGCTAGACTTAGAAAAGCATTTATAAGGCATCCATTCTCTCCACACAAAACTGTTGCCGCTATTTATTGGCACGCTTTTTGGCTTTGGTTCAAAGGAGTGCCATTTTGTCCACATCCTTAATTCAGTATGCGTGTTTTTTGTTGTCATGAAGATATCAAGTCAACAGCGCCATCATATGTATCACCTCCTTAGTTATTATCTGATTTGGTTTGCTTGTTTATATACGGCAGCACATCAACAGGCATGGATTGGAATAGTGATTGGTGTGATGGTTATCAGTGGGCAGCTAACTTGGCAATTTCAAGTGCTTGATCAAATGCGTCATCTTCTTTCACTGATTTTTTTAGTCACCCTGACGGGTATGTTGGTGGATAGTGCTATGATATGGCTTAACATCATTGTCTATAAGGACAATTATTTTTATCCATATTTTTGTCCACTGTGGATTGTAGTATTATGGATTGAATTCTCTATAGTGATTCATCTGTTGTTGCGCCCCTTATGGGTGAAGCCAATGCTTACAGGTTTTTTAGCTTTGATTGGATTTTCATTAGCCTACTTTGCTGCTGAGCGTATGGGTGCAGCTCATTTAGTTTATGGTGTTTACAGCGCATTTATAGTGGGTCTTATTTGGATGTTATTATTACCGGCCTTATTATTTATTCACCATCGTAGAGAGCAATACTTATGATTATTCTTTGGGCTTGGCTAAGCGCCGCTTCGTTGATGTGTTTGGTGTGGTTATATTATAGAGTAACGAATAACCCAAGTGTGGTCGATGTGGCCTGGTCACTAGGACATTGGCTTGCAGGCAGCATTTTTCTGTTCGCTAGTGGTATCAATCAGCGGTCATTATTATTATGGATATTTCTCACAATATGGGCACTTCGTTTGGCGGCATATTTATACTGGACACGAATTCGCGTAGGAATTGTCGATAAACGCTATACCCAACTTAGTCAACAGTGGCGAATGGCTCCATCTCTTGGTTTTTTTCTGAATTTTCAAATGCAGGCTGTACTTATCATTTTAGTGGTTTGCAGTTTATATATTAACGGGCAGAGTCATGATTCTTCTATTGGACTGTTGCAGCTGTTTGGGCTTCTTATAGTCGGTTTAGCCATCGCTCTAGAAACGATAGCTGATTTGCAATTGCGACGCTTCGTCCAATCTCATAAAGGGCAGGTTTGTAACGTTGGCTTGTGGCAGTATTGTCGTCATCCCAACTACTATTTTGAATGGCTAGTTTGGGTGGGTTTTGCCATTACCGCACTGCCTCTGAGCTACGGTTTTATAGGTATGCTTTCACCACTCACTTTATATATTATTATGACGCAGATTACTGGTCCAATGACAGAGCAGGGCTCATTAGCCTCTAAAGGACAGGCCTATAGTGATTATCAAGCCTCAGTTCCGATGTTTTTTCCAAGGCCATGGAAAAAATGATACCCATACCCAAGGCATATTTGCTTTGGGTATGGAATGACGTCTTAGGCCGTGAAAAAACTTTTCCAATAACTGCTGATAAGATAAGTGACTGTCGCTGTAGATGCAGAAAGAAAAGTGCCCCACATCAGATCATACACAGTGAGTTTTAGTGGCCAATTTTTTAGCGTGGCAAGATTGGTTAAATCATAGGTGGCGTAGCAAATAAGGCCAAATAGAGCCCCATATACTAGTGCATGAGATAAGTTTTGTTCTTTGAATGCCGGGAAAACAACAAAAAACACTAAGCCAAAAACGTAAAGAGCATAAAATAGTAAAGCAGCACCCCAGCGAACATCATCGGTCATCAGAAAGCCGATTTGCTCCTTGTAGAGATTGCTGGCGAGGACTCCCAGCCATAAAAGGTCAATTGATAGAAATGCCAATAGAGCAGTGATATAAACTTTTAGGAATAACATACTTGTAATAGCCTTTTACTTGAGAGGTGAGTTACCTATTTCAAGCTAAATTACACTTAAAGTCAAGCTGCAGAGACAATGGGGTCAAGTCTGGAGTAATTGACTAATTAAAAGTGGTGAAAGCCAGCGTAAATACTGTTAGGTGAGTTACTCAATTACTTCAGACTTGACCCCTTAACTCTTACAGAAGCTTCTTTATCTTGAAGATCTGCCAATAACTTC
>JBGSSQ010000181.1:0-4213 GCA_041736975.1 Gammaproteobacteria bacterium | reverse complement strand
AAGTCTTGGGGATATTAGTATAAAATAGCACACCGTGCTTTTCAAGTGCTTCTTCTCCAAATAAAGCATCCCCACAATACAACACTTCATCAGGCGTGATCACACCAATCATGCCATGAGTATGCCCAGGCAACGTAACGATTTTAAATTCCTCCTCATCTATCATCAACACAGTGTCTTGATAGGGTGCAATAGGGTGGGTGACGACTGACGGTTCAGCCTCAATTTGCTTATTACTACGTAATCTTACTGGCGCCTCTGCAAATCCACATAAGCAGGAAGATACTAAAGATGGATTTTCAACAAATAGTTTTTCAATCTCCGGTGTATAAACCTTTAAAGTTTCTTTTTGATTTGGAAAGAGTTTACTGTAATTGTCTTGAAGATATTTTACTGCACCACAATGATCTGCATGATAATGAGTTATGATGACACTATCTAATACAGATGAATGCTCTGACAATGCTTTTACCAATGTTTTTGCACACACTTGATCTATACCAGGATCAATAATTACCGCGCGATTGTTGCGAGTTAAATAAACACCGACAGAAAGACGACCAGCCAAATAAAAACTCTGATTAATCGCACGAATCATCAACTCTTTCTTCATATCAATCTCCTTGGTTAAAAAAACGTATTTCTACTGCACAACGTGGAACATTAAAAATTCGAATCAACTTACACAGCCATTGATCGTGCAAATGTAAATTGCTCGACTCAAGCTCTTCAACTGTTTTAACTGCACAATCTAATCCTCTAGCCAATTGCAAAGGTGTGAGCATATAATAGTTTCGCCAGGCTTTTACTGGGTGGACATGATGGATCAATATGTTTCTGGCAACGATAACTGGCATTACTTCATGCATCAACTACTGTGCTCCTCTACCAAAAAGCTGCGCCCAATAATATCTCTTAAGATCTCGCTTGGGCCTGCAGCTATACTAGCCGCCTGAGCATCACGATAGACTCTTGAAACAGCCGAATCATTCTGATAACCATGAGCTCCGTGTAGCTGCATTGATGCTGCTGCAATTGTGTTTGCTAGCTCTGTTGCCTTTAACTTAATCATGGCACACTCAGTGATCAACAAGGGATTCTGTTGAAACAACAAAGCAGTATGATAGGCCAGTTGCTTAATAGAGGCTAAATCCACATAGTAATCCGCCATGCGATGCTGAATAACTTGAAATGAATTGAGCGCACTGTTGAACACAACACGTTGTCTCAAATATTGATTCGTCTGCCTAAGACTGTAATCAATACCACCAATGGCTAGAAATGCTGCAGCTAGGCGCTCTAGCTGTAAGCCTTTAATTATAGACATCATACCCAAATCAACCTGGCCAATGATGTGGTTTTTAGGAACACTAACATTGTTAAAAGTAATCTCACAGGTATCAGCGCAGTGCCATCCCAAGCAATCCAGTGGTCTAACACTCATGCCATCATTGGTTTTGCCCACAACAAATAACGTAATGCCATAAGGAAAATTACGCTTATGAGCACTCTGTTCAGTCGTTCGTGCGGCAACAATAATAAAATCAGCAACCCGACCATTGGCTACAAATTTCTTGCGACCATTAAGTACGTATTGATCACCAACTAACGTAGCTGTCAATTTAAGTGAATTCATATCTGTGCCAGCATCAGCTTCTGTGATTGCCAACGCTGCAACCTTTTCTCCTGTGATGGCAGGCAACAAATATCGTTCTTGCAAATCCGCAGTAGCTTCGTGAGCTAGGTAGTAGGTTGCCATATAGGCGTGCACTGCAATAGCAACCCTAAAGCCGGCATAACCCGACCGACCTAGCTCTTCAAGTAAGCAAACCGAATAAAAAATATCCTTTTGAAAACCACCCCATTTTTCAGGATAGTGCAACCCAAGGTATCCCAGCTCACCCATTTTACGCCAGACTTCTTTAGGTATCTGATGGTCTAATTCCCATTGGTCAATGTGTGGTAATACCTGTGTCTGCAAAAAATCACGCAACTCTAATCTGAAGTGATGATGAGCGGAAGTGAAATAAGGTGATTGCGTTATATTCATTTGATAGACATAACCTTACCTTCAGTAAGCTGCTCGAGCTCACAAGACTCTAAACTAAACACAGCATTAGGTGTACCTGCTGCAGCCCACAATGTTTTTTGCTTTAAAAGATCTGCATCGATATAGGTCGGCAGCTTTTGCAGGTGCCCTATTGGCGGTATACCACCAATAGAAAAACCTGTAGTTTCCTTAACGTACTTAGCATCTGGCTTACTTAAATTTTCCCCTACCTCAGACTTTAGCGCTTTCACATTCACCTGATTAGTACCACTGGCCAGAACCAGTATAGGCTGCTTAGATTGCTTAGTTTGAAATACTAAAGATTTCATGATTTGAGCTGTACTACAGCCGATCGCTTTTGCGGCATCATCAGCCGTTCGCGTACAATCGCTTAACTGCACGACTTCAAATTTCATATTTTTAGCAGTCAGCGCGTCTTGAACACACTGCGCACTTTTTTTAAGCTCACCTATAATACGGCGCATGCTTCCACCCTCCACTTCAGATTCTGTTGACTTACTTTCCATATTTAAAGCTCCTATTTAACAAGTTAATTAAACACTTAAAGATAACCGCACCCGGTCTACCTTACCATTTAAGGTCAATGGCATTGACTTAACAAAATGTATTTTCTCAGGAATCATATAAGAGGGTAAATATTCTTTTAAGTGCATTTTCAGTTTTTTCTTTGTAAGATCACTACTTGATGACACGACAAATGCTAATAATTGACTCTCAGATGAGCTATTTGAATCCACTATTACTACTGCACTATTGACATCCGTGTGCAGAAGTAAAGCAGACTCTATTTCTCCAATCGTTACTCTAAAGCCCCGAATCTTTACCTGATCATCTTTACGACCAATATATATCAAATTGCCATCTAACTGACATTTAACTAAATCTCCGGTCCTATAAATACGTTCACGTTTATCAAGAAATTCAAGACCTGTGATAAAACTTTTATCATTATGCTCAGGCTTATTTAGATACCCAAGTGATAAACCGGGGCCTGCTAAACATAGCTCACCAATCTCACCTATATCGACAAGTTGGTTGTCATTATTCAGGACATAAGCCTGTGTATTGCTTATAGCCCGCCCTATTGGAATTGAGGTACACTGCTGACTGACGCAACTTACAGGATAAAATGTTGCAAAGGTTGTTGATTCTGTTGGCCCGTAAACACAAATGACTTCAGTATTCGCTAAGCCATCTACAGCTTTTCTCATATGATTCACTGAATGCGCCTCACCACCCGTGAGTAATTGGTCAATGGAGGATACCACCTCTATATCTTCATCAATAATTGTATTAAATAAGGCTGTCGTTAAAAATACAGTCGTCACTCCGTTGTCACGAATCGTGCTTTTGAGTGTTGCTAAACTCAAGAAATTGGGTGCATATATACAACATTTACCTCCATGTAATAAACCACCCCACACTTCAAATGTAGCAGCATCAAAACTGATAGTGGATAGTTGCAGAAATACTCGAGTCTCATCAAAACGTGCATAATTAGCATCAAAAAGTAACCGCAATACTGATTTATGTGAGATCTGAACACCTTTGGGTTCACCCGTAGAACCTGAAGTATAGTTAATATACGCTAAATCATCGGAGCTCATACTAAGATTGATGTTTTTATCGGGCATTGCTGAGATTTCACAAGAAGCTCTACATAATGAAATTATTTTATGATTACCAGATGGCAATAGTTTAGTCGTCATGTCCTGAACAATAACCAACTCCACAGCAGAATCCATGAGCATTTTTTGTAAACGTAGCTTAGGAGATTTTTGATCTAAGGGTAAATATACCGCGCCGGCTTTTAAGATTGCCAACAAGGTGATAATCATTGAAAATGAAGGATCAATCAACATAGCAACTATGTGACCAGGCTTTACACCCTGGCAAATAAGATATTGCGCCAGCTGATTAGCTTGCGCATTAAGATCACTATAATTCATTTTATCTGTATCGCGCACTAAAGCTACCTTATCAGGATACAACTCTACCATGTGCTCAAACTGCTGTTGTATAGTGTTTATCACCGAGAATTCCTAAGCTTTTCATTGCAATTGACAATGGATGTTGTTGTTAACCCTTCCAAGAATTGCAGAGTCAATCTCAACTCATCTTGAATAATATCCCACACTTCAC
>JBGSSQ010000144.1:0-9983 GCA_041736975.1 Gammaproteobacteria bacterium | reverse complement strand
CAGCTTTCGTGACACACATCCACCTCATACACTTTTGCTATTAACCGCGCCCAGCTTTTTGACCTTGTTTTAACTTGAGATTTCAGTATTAGCTTGCTAGCGGCGGCTTCGATGTTAAAATCGGCTTGTAACGACATACTTTCTGCTGTCTCAGGTCTATAATGCTCATATGCATCCTCTTCGAACCGCATACAGCTTGGCAGCCTTTATGACCTAGATCCAATTGATCAAAGCGTTACACTCATGGCGACTCTAAGATCTTATCATGCTAAAATCGCTACTTATATTGCTGCAACAGCCTAATACACCTAGAGAGATCGCCCAATGAGCACTTTAAGCGTCATTATTATCACTAAGAATGAAGCACATGACATTGCAGCCTGCTTAGACTCTATCAAGTGGGCTGATGAGATTGTTGTAGTCGACTCCGGCAGCAACGACAACACTGTGGCTATTTGCCAAACTTACACCGACAAGGTCAAAGTTACTAACTGGCAGGGCTTTGGCATTCAGAAAAACCGTGCACTTGCCATGGCCACAGGCGACTGGGTGCTATCTATAGACGCCGATGAACGCGTCACCCCAGAGCTCAAAGCAGCCATTCAGAGGGCCTTGAATAAACCTGGTGAGGCCGTGGCCTTCTCCATTCCGCGCCGCTCCAGCTACTGTGGCAAAATGATCCGTTTCGGCGACTGGGGCAATGATCGAGTTGTGCGCCTATTCAAACGTAATACCGCCCTGTTTTCTGATAGCAAAGTGCATGAGTCATTACAAGTATCTGGGCCTATTAAAGCACTACACACACCGTTGATTCATTATGCGTTTAAAGATCGCGATGAAGTGATCGCTAAAATGCACCAATATTCGAGCCTAGGGGCACTGCAACAATACCAGGCCGGCAAACGAGCGCACTTCGGCTCTGCAGTCTGGCATGGCGCTTGGACCTTTATACGGGGCTATATCTTGCGTGCTGGGTTTCTTGATGGGTCTGCAGGCTTACAACTAGCGCTCTCCAACGCCAAGGGCTGCTATTACCGCTACCGTAAATTGGCTTTAATGAAAGACAATCATTTTAGCCAACAGAAGCCTTTATAGGACTTTTAATTTCACCACATTAGCTTCATATCGCTTTGCTGGCTTTTAGCAAGCATCATTATTTTTGACTGTATCACTGAATTGAAATTGTCCATTTCACACTCAATAGGGTTTAATTTAAAAAATTTGGTTAGCATCGCTAAACATAGTGACTGGTTTAAGAGTATTTTTGACAACACTACATCAAGCAAAACGCCTTCATTTTCTACCGCGATCACAGCTTGAAATTGACACAGTGTTTTTCCTGTCGTTACGGGATCGTTTGCACAGTAAGAAAGATAATTTGCTTCATCAGCCAATGAATTTGTTTTCTCTTGCAACAATATCGCCAAAATTATGCTTGCAACATTTTCTTCCATACTGTTATTAGCGGCATTTTTAGTGGCATCAAGCAAAACGTTCATAAAAAATTTCCTTGGCTCTTTGTCGAAGATTTTTTTATTTTCATGGTAAGCGTTAACCAGTTTAGCAAGATTGAACAGTAAAGATGGCGGCCATTCCGCACCCAAGTAATACTGCAACAAGAAAACGTTAACATCAGCACACTCTTGTGCAACTTTGGACGGCCCTGCCTGCTGTTTTGTCCCGTTTAAAAAAAAACCCACGTCAGTAGCTTGCACTCGCCTCCAACTCTCAAATATTTGGGCAATACCTCAAGCTCATGAGAAACACTTCTTTCTAAAAGCACTTCTGCGATAGCATTATCTCGCCTTAATGACTGCGAAAACAACGAGCCGCGACCGTTATCTATAAGAATTTTTTCTTTAAACTCATCACCATAAAAGCCAGCGACCACACGAACTACATCACAAAATTGTTTTTCATCAACGGCCCGCGTCTTAAAACACCATTCTAGTGTATTCTGTTCAATCATTATTTGCGGAGCCCGCATACCCAGCATTGAACACAACAAACTCATTGACTTTGCACTACCAAAAGCACTGACAAACTGTAGCGGCGTAATTGGATTGTTTATTAAACTCTGGCTAATCACTTTCTCAATGGGCTCCCCCGGTGGCAACGCATTGATAATCTTTGCCAATACCTTGTCATCACAGGCGTATAAGGCCAACATCAGGGCATTATTGCCATAACGATCGATATCGATTGCCATCTCAGGATTAGGCTCAGCAATACCATCTCTTTCCCCGCTAGCGTACAGAATTGTGCAGAAGATCTCGAGCATCATATAAGCTTGCTCATCAAAGGGGTGATTAGAAAAAAAATCACGCTTAATATCCTTAAAAACCAGCTCTTTATTTTGATCTAATTGGCTTTTTTGCTTTATCACCTCTGAACTTAAACCAGCCATTAGTAATAACTGAAGAGCATTTTGACCATCAATATTCTTTATCATACCAAGAGCATATAATTCTTTTTTCGAAAAACCAAAAACCCCTTTAATGTATTCTAACATCTCTAAATTTTTGAAATTGCAAGCGTAATGAAGTGGTGTTTCGTCACGTTTGTTTTTCTGTTGAAGCATTTCTGCGAAACAAAATTCTCTTTTCTCAAATTCTTTTAAAGTTAGCAGGGATTTGAGCTTAGGTCTTTTTGCAACAATGTGCAGTAAGTTTTCACCACTCGCATTGAGCACGGTGGAAATTTGATAGATAGACTTGGCTTTTTTCATGATCAGACTACAAAAGTCACCTAAGTAATCTGCCACATCATCCAAATCATCATCATCGGTATCAAGCATTAAGTTACAAAATTGCCGAAGAGCCATCTTTTCAGGATCCAGTGATTTCACTTGTCTATCGCCACTCTTCACTTTAGATTGCAACATCTTTGGATTTTTTGCCGCAACAGCAACAAGCTTATTTTCACTGGGAACGCCCAGCGGTCGTGTTTCTTGACGTTTAATTGCTGCTCTCCTTCTTTGATTGTTCCGTCATACTCGATTGCATTAATTCACTTTACATGTATCACAATTAAAAAATTTATTCAACAGCACTAAACCCAAACACCTGCACGCTCTCTCCCCTCGTCATTGCGAGCGAAACGCGGCAACCCAGGAAAAATCGACTATAGAGAGACGGCAAAGCCCAACCCATACTGCAATGACAAGGAGACAGAGATAATAACGCTGTAAAGTATTTTTTGTGATCATAAGATTGCATCATCAAACCAAACATGTTAAAAAAGTTTCTTTCATCGAGGCATCACAATGTTTACAACTCTTCGCGGTTTAAATTTCTATTATGACATACAAGGACACGGCAAGCCTATGATCATGTTGCCCGGAGGTCCAGGCGGCGATCACAATATTTATAGAAAAACACATACACAGTTAGCTGATGATTACCAATTGATTTTTTTCGATCCCCGCGGCTGTGGCCAGAGTGAAAGCGCTCCAATAGAGACTTATGATATAGACAATTACGTTGAAGATATTGAGGCATTACGCCAATTTTTGAAAATAGATACAATGAATGTACTTGGCAAATCCTATGGCGGCATTGTCGCACAGGCTTACGCCTTAAAATACCCTGAAAGTATCGACAAGCTAATTTTAGTAGCAACTGTCTCCAGCCATCATTTTCTTGAAGACGCCTTGAAGAATCTGATGAACAGCAAGAACCCTGAGCAAATTTCAATTGGCTTGAAAATCTTGAACGCCGGGTTCAAAAATCAAGATGACGTTGATGAGTCATTTTTACGTATTCTGCCTCTTTATTCTGATGCTAAAAAGGGCAAATCATTAGAGCAAATAAAAGCCGAAAACACTACCAAGCTATCATTTGAACCTTTAACCTACGGTTTCAAAACATTTTTGCGCACTTTCGATTTCGAAACACGATTATCAGAGATCAAAAGCGAAACATTAATCATTGGCGGCGATCACGACTGGTGTTGTGATATTAAATACACTAAAATTTTAAATAAAAAAATATTGGGCTCTAATATGGTTATTTTAGACGCTGGCCACTCAGTCGATCTTGATCAGCCTAACTTATATTTTAGTGCGATACGTCAGTTTTTATCTGTTTAAATAGATAGAATATTTATATTGCTGCATTTACTCAATTACTCCAGACTTGACCCCGCCCCCTCTAAACCCGCGCTCATTGTGTTGATACATAAGTCTATATAGTTGGCTCTTAATTTCTTCAGTTCTGTGGGTGTTTTATTGGCACTAAGATCACGGTAGCTACGGAAATATCCCAGAGGAACAGCCAGCAACATAGATAAGATTAACTCTGGCGAGTGACTGTCTTTTATTTTTTTTTGTTTTTGAAAGTTACTGATATGCTCGATGGTCAAGGCCAATTTCCCAGGAGAATAGGTGCTTAGCTCATAGGGATCGGGTTCTAGGTATTGCCATTCTATAATTCTGAGGGCGTCTGGATAGCGGTCGAAGAGACCAAATCGATACCGAATCATTTCTGCTATGAAATCAGCACTATTTTCTAGTGTTAGTAATCTATCCCACGTCATATCTTGGCTGGCGTGGTAGTCGTCCAAGATGTGAACTTTAACAGCAATCCAAAGATCCTGCTTACTACCAAAGTGGTGATAAATAAGGCTTTGATTTACTTTTGCTGTTTTGGCAATTGTGCTGATGGATGTTCCTGCGAAGCCCTTTTCTGCAAAGCGTTGACGAGCGGCGGCGATGATTGCCGCGCGAGTTGTATCCGCAGAAGGTCGTGTAGGTGTTGACGTCATGAGGTCTCTTATCTGTAAAAGGAGCGTATTATACCGTGTTTGGGTCTGAAGGTGAAGAGCTAACTGAACGAACATTCAATTAACTATTGACAATGCCGAACAAACACGAGATAATTGAACGATCGCTCAACCTGGAGAAAGGTAAAGTTATGAGCAATAATAAATATTTAATCATCGGCATCGTTGTTTCACTCGCTATATTATCAGTGCTTTCAACGGATTTTTATGTACCGGCAATGCCAGACATGGCTCATATGATGGCAACCTCTCATTATCTCATAAAGCTCACTGTGTCAGTCTATATGCTGGGTTTAGCGCTATCACCACTAGCCTTTGGACCACTATCTGATCGCTTTGGACGACGCCCTATTTTGCTTGTCTGTGGCGGGCTAGGCTTAGTGGGCAGCATCCTCTGCTGGCTTGCGCCAGTGGCGCAGGTACTCATTCTCAGTCGTTTAATACAGGGCATTGGCCTAGGGGGCGCATTGTCTTTAGCTCGCACGATTGGCAGCGACCTATTTGATAAGAATGAATTTGCACAAGTCGCAGGCGTGCTCAGTTTATGCACTTCGGTAGGGCCTGCTATTGCACCGGTTATTGGCGGGTATTTACATGTTCATTTTGGCTGGCGTAGTATTTTTTTGCTACTATCTGTATTGGTATTAAGCACGGTTACAGCGATTATCAGAAAGGTGCCTGAGACTATTGAAAAAATAGACCCGCATGCTTTACGTTTGCAAGATTTAGTAACTAACTACCGCGAACTTCTAGCCAATAAATTATTTATGTGCAACACCTTAGTGGCAGGTTTAAGTATTAGCACTTTAATATTATTCGGTGTACTCAGTACTTTTATTTTACAAAATGTCTATCATTTATCTACTGTGCAATATGGCTGGATTATGATGCTGGTAACCACCGCGAGTGTAATTAGTCGAACCGCTAATATTGTCATGCTCAAAACTAGAACGCCTGAGCAGTGCATTAATATCGGTTTATTTTTTATGTTAATTGGCTCGTTTTTTGCTGTGTTAATGAGTGCTTTAGGACTGCATTATCTGCTGAGCATTATCATCCCGTCCATGGTCATTATTTTTGGTGCAGGAATTATACCCTCAAACACTGCTGCCATTGCTTTAATACCCTTTCGCCATAAAGGTGGCAGTGCAGGCGCCATCTATGGCTTTGTTACCATGCTCAGTGTTTTCGCTATCAGTCTTGCCGGTAGCTTTTTACCCGCAACAGCTTTGGCATTAGGACTAATGCTTTTGACAATTAGTGTATTGTCCTTGGTGATCATTAAACTGGCATCAACCCCTGAAGAGACGTTGTTGACTGCTTAAATTCAGTATGAACCTACGATTCTGAAAACGGCTCCGTTCATCGCCCCTGATTTGTTTGATTCTTCATTCATTAAGGATTATATTTAAGATCTAACCTTAAGGAAAGCCATGCCCCATTTAACTTTAGAATATACTCACAATTCTGTTGACTCATTTGATTTTGAGCCGCTTTTTTCACATTTGCACAGTCTTCTAAGTGAAGTTGCTAATGCTGACATTGGATCTTGCAAATCGCGCGCCATTAAAATTGAGAATTATTTCATAGGAGATGGCGCTGATCACCACGCTTTTGTACATCTCAACATTTCACTACTAGCGGGACGTTCTCAAACGGCAAAACAACAACTTGGCGAAGCTGCGTTAGCACTCTTAGAGCAATATTTTTATTCTGACAGTAGTGCACTAAAAATACAGGCTACTGTTAAGATTACTGATATGCCAATTGAGCTTTATTTCAAAAGCCAATTTGGCTCACCGGCCAAGCCATAGCCCATACAACTAAGTTATGCAACTTACTCTGGCGTTACACACGTAGGACACTGCCAGTTTACAGAGCAAAACGCAGTAGCTATACGCACTGATTTCTGATAAAATATAGCATATTTTACAGCAATGCCGCCACAGGAGACTGAAATTGAAACAACAACATGCCAAAACCACATTTACTTTTCCTGAGCTAACTACCAGTGAATGTGAAATTGCCGCCCAAATATTAAATGATGCTCAACTAGAAGGGCTGGCGGTTGTATTCGAGAAGTTGAACAGCGGCACGTATGTGCTCAATGAACCGATCAGTCGCGCACTGATACTCTATATTACCGAGAAAATTACAACACTCAAAAATGCTGATGACATAAATAATCTTAAATATTTCTTAAATAAATTGTTCACGCAATACAATCTCGACGCGAGCTTTCTTTTAATTAATTCTGAAACATCTTATGATACTCTTGAACTACTCGTGACCCAAGGTGCCAATCTTTCAACCATTATCCATCACCATGATATACTACACCAACAAACGCATATGCAGACACCCGATAGGAATAAACGACTTGATCTCTTGGTCAAACACGGAGTCAACATTAACTTTAAATCAGAAGAATTCGGCACTCTAATGCATATCTATATTGCCAATGAATTGCCTAACGAAGTCAATTTGCTCATCAACACAATCAATACAAAATCAAAATTAATCTTCGACTTCACTAGTCAAGACAATTTCGGAAAAACTCCGCTGCTATTGGCAGTGAGAGTGCGCTCTAAAACCATGTTTGACCGCATTGTTAAAGAGCATATTGATCGCGACCGTGATGTAGGCATCAATATTGCCGATGATTCTGGACGTACACCACTACACTATGCCTGCATCTTAGGCGATCTAGCTATAGTAGAAGAATTAATAAGCTTAGGCGCTAATTTACACGCTTTGGACTCTCAGGGGCATAAGCCTACAGCCTATATTTGCTGTGATCCTACCACAATAGCTGACGCCTTAAACGGAATCCACATTGATCCTCAACGTGATGAAAATGCCATACGTAATGATCTGGTTATCGATAACGAAAGATCGCCTCTAAAAATTAATGGTAAAAGAATCTCTTCGATAAAATCACGCTGGAGCGACAAAGACAAAATTAGCTTAGCTAACTCTCACGCACCAATAGAGTGCCAATTTGTTATGGATCAATTAAATAAGTTTAGTGGAAAATCCATTCTTGAAGTATGCATTGAAGGCAATGCATTATTAGACCTATATTTCAAATCGCACGATGAAGCGCAGTTTAAATGCAAAATAAAAGAAAAACAATTGGCAACAAATGAACGTCAAGCCAAAATAAATAATGCATTATTTAGAAATGCGGCGTTGCTAGGCAACCTCCATGAAGTAAATCGATTGATCAACCACCCAACTGTCGATGTCAATACTAAAAGTGATACCACAGGATTGGCTGCTATTCATAATGCCTGTGATCGAGCTAATTATGCTGTTATTAACGCCCTTCTACTGTTACCTCAGCTACGCATTCTGCAAAAAACCAATAAGGGCAAGACACCACTACAGCTATACAAGCTCCGCCATAAAGGCACTAAACTATGCCCTGAATACTATGAAACCAATAAGTTATTATGCGATCGCATCATCAACGCAATGGTCAAAGCAAACATATACCCTGAAGGGAAAATCGTTCGTACCGATATTGATGGTAATATTCATTTCCATGACACAGTTGAGGACGCAGAAGCAGCATCTAAATTAGATACCGAAAAAACAGGATTCGGCACCTACGAAAAAAGATCTCTAAACACGGGAAAGTGATAGGGCACTGAAAAATTTCCTATGCCCCCCCCCTTAGCTGGGAGGTTTCCGGCGTGTTTGCCCATGCCTGAAATCTGCTTTGACAGGCTCGAGAGCCAATATCTGCCTATAAGCCAGCATTTAATCATGGTTAATTTGCAATTTTTGTGGTTGGCTATACATCTTCAGGCCTACCATATTAAAAAGCAGATTAAATAACCTTGGAAAGTGTATAATAGAACTCGGTACTCATACTGGAGATAATTATGCAATCTAACTTTCAAGAATTTTTCACTCGCTTAATGACTATCATTCATGAAGATAGCGTTAATAACTACCGTATGTGGCTTCAACAATTGCAACAGGCCATTTTTGTTACTACTTCACCCTCTGCAGAAAAGAAACTACGTGATCAACTAGTTCATAATGAAATATCGACGCTTTTGCAGAAAGTCCCAAACACCACAGGCAAATCACTAGCTCATTTAATCGCAGCTAATAACGGTATCAAATTGATGCAATACATTATTGCCGAGAAATATAAACTACTTCAACAAGACGACATAGGTGCAACACCAATGCATGAGGCTGCTTATGCTGGACATTTAACTATGATGACCTTGTTGCATGAAAATGGCTTAAAATACAGTGATACAGACTTTGATGGCTGTCGTGCTTTACATGCTGCAGCAAAAGGTGGTCATCGTGCAATAATCGATTTTATCGTCGCTAAAGTTCGTCGTGATATAAAATATTATCGAGTCGTTGATAATAGAAAAGCACTGATGATGCATCATGCAGCAGAAAACGGGCATTTAGAACTGATGCTGCACTTTGTAAAACTCGGCATACCATTAACATGTAAAGATGGAAATGGCGCGACTCCACTACAATATGCTTGTGCAGGCGGCCAAAAGGCGGTCATTATGCATATTTTATCTTACAACGCAGCGCGCTTAGGCGACCGTGATCAACAAGGTTGTAATGCTTACCACTATCTGGCAGAACATAATCAAGGTCAATTGTTGACAGCGTTATTTCATGACCCGGAATTCCATGACCACATCAATAAAGAAGATTTGATGGTAAGATGTGACAAAGGATTTTCACCCTTGCATTATGCTGCCATGGCTGGGGCTGGCAACGCTGTTCAGTCACTGATCAGTCTTGAAGTAAATGTTGATAGTCCTAGTGGTAGTGAGCATCAAACGTGTTTAATGCTTGCCTGCGAACATGCTGATGAACAGCTAGTGTCTTTGCTCATAGCGCTAGGTGCGAATAAAAATGCGGTAGATAAGATGGGCTGTAATGCTTGGTTTTATGCTGCAAGTTCAGGTAAAGAACAGTTTTTAGATGTGCTTATGCAACATGAAATTCCTTTTGTTGATGATATAAATGGTCATAGCCCAATGCACATTGCTGTGCAGACTGGCAGGCTCAAGATGGTAAAGAAACTGCAACAACTTGGTGTAGCCTTGAGAGGTAATGATACTAGTCTAATAAATGAGCTTAAAGCTCTAGCGGAGAAGTCTGCAGAATTGTTATATGTACAGGGGGATCAAAAACGCGAAAATGGT
>JBGSSQ010000142.1:0-2622 GCA_041736975.1 Gammaproteobacteria bacterium | reverse complement strand
GGACCATTGTAGCCTATAGAAATAATACGGGTATCCTTGGTCAACACAGCACCCACATGGCGTTTTATACAATGACTCCTTTTGGCGAGGCTTACCGCCAACTCCATAAAAATATCCTCAAACTCTGGTCTTTCCATTCTTTGCAGCTAGTAATATCGTAACCTAAACACCCTGATAGGTCACTCGGTAAATGAGACCAGCTTTATCGTCGGAGATTAACATAGAGCCATCTTCGAGATTAAGAATATCAACTGGACGACCCCATGCTTCTTGGGCAGCCTCGTCAAGCCAGCCATCTATAAATGTCTCTTGATTAGTTGCTTTGCCATTTTCTACTGTCACTCTTGTAATTTTGTACCCTACCTTCTTCGATCTGTTCCACGAGCCATGCTCAGCAATAAACAAACTACCAGAATAGGCTGAAGGAAACATTTTGCCAGTATAAAATTTAAGACCTAATGGCGCTACATGTGCTCCCATGCGCAAAGCAGGCGCAGTGAAATCACTGCAAGGGAAATTGCCGCCAAATTCAGGATCGGCTATATCACCACCATGACAATAAGGATAGCCAAAGTGCATACCCATAGTTGGTGCTTTGTTGAGTTCACATGGTGGGATATCATCTCCAAGCATATCGCGACCATTGTCGGTAAACCACAATTCACCAGATTCAGGATGCCAAGTGAAGCCCACTGTATTCCTGACCCCTTTAGCGTAAATTTCCCTACCACTACCATCGGCATTCATTCTCATAATAGTCGCATACATTTCATTCTTGCTCTCGCAGATATTGCAAGGCGTCCCAACTGGCACATACAACTTACCATCAGGCCCAAAGGCGATGTACTTCCAACCGTGGTGCTTGTCTGTCGGGAAATCGTCATAAATCAATTTCGGTGCGGGTATTGCTCTCATATTTGCCTCAATATTATCGTACCGCCACAGCTTGGAAACTTCGGCTACATATAGCGCCCCATCCTTAAATGCAATACCGTTGGGCATATTCAAGCCTTCGGCAACTAACCATGTGCTATCTGACACACCATCTTTGTTCACATCTTTTACTGCCCATACTTTGCCTTCACTTCTGTTGCCAATAAAGAGCGTACCATTAGAACCCATCGCCATAGATCGTGCATTTTCAATGTTTTTGGCATAAATACTAATTTTAAAACCTTCTGGAAGCTTCAGTGAAGAAAGTCTTGGCTCGGCTGCAGCTGCAACTTCACTTGCTTTGCTGTCTGTTTCTTGGACATCAGCTGTACCTTTAGAATTGGATTCGGCACAGCCCATAAAAGCCAACCATAGGGATGCAATAGTTAATAGTCTCATTTTAATATGTTTTCTGAATTTATAAAGCAGTTTGAATTGGGTAATTTACTCAAAAAACAAAAATAGCAGTGATCAAAGTGCTTATTTGTAAGGTTGTTCTTCTAGCAAAAAATTAACTGCCTTTTCTCTAAATGTAAAAATCACACAACCTTCTCTACAATAAAGAGAAATTGCAGCCCGATGTATAGGGGAATATTTGAGTGTCTATTAAAATCCAACTAAAGTTCCCGTAAATCTGATTCCTTCGTCGTTGCTAATCCTCTTTCCAAGGGTGATTTGCTTTGTGTTAGCAACTATCAAAAAGTGAAAATCAAGCGATCCATCTCTTTGGTAAAACCATTGCAAATAAAAACTGACTTGAAATCGAAGAAGCAAGTACCAATAATTTTTAGCTTTAAAGCAACTCTCCACGTAATAAACAGCCGAGTGGTGATCACTGCGATTGGAAATCAAAGATATAATTCGCAGAAAAAGGTGCTATAAATAGTAAAGCTATGCGCCGCAATCACTTTGATGTGGTAATTTTGCGCTATGCTATCAATTAATAATTTATCGTACTATCTAGGAAGCAGAGCGCTATACGAAGAAGCTTCATTACACATCAAACCCAAAGATAAAATTGGACTAATTGGTCTAAATGGAACTGGAAAATCTACACTGCTCAGAATTATAAACGGTGAATACAAAGCCGATGGTGGCGAAATACAAAAAGGTAATGATTGCACCATTGGTTTTCTTAACCAAGATTTGCTTTCGTTTCAGTCGGATGAAAGCATTAAAATGGTGGCACTGGGTGCCTTCAGTGAAACGCTAGAAATACAAAAGAAAATAGATCTGGTGCTGCATGAGATGGAAACCAACTACAGCGATGATTTGATTGGCAAGTTGGCCCATCTCCAAGAACGCTTCGAAGCTATGGATGGCTACACCATACAGTCCAAGGCTGAGGAAATACTTGAAGGAATTGGATTTGCTACTAAAGACCTGGAGCGGCCACTTCGTGAGTTTTCTGGTGGGTGGCGCATGCGGGTAATGCTGGCCAAGCTATTGCTAGAAAAGCCTTCGTTACTCATGCTCGATGAGCCTACCAACCACTTGGACTTGCCTTCTATCCTTTGGGTAGAAAACTACCTAAAATCTTATGAGGGCGCTGTGATAGTAGTATCCCACGACCGTCATTTTATCAATAACACTGTAAATACGATAGTAGAAGTTACTCAGCAAAAGTTAGTTTACTATTCAGGGAATTACGATTTCTATTTAGCCGAAAAAGAACTCAGAAATGAGATT
>JBGSSQ010000307.1:0-4531 GCA_041736975.1 Gammaproteobacteria bacterium | reverse complement strand
CCTTTTATATTGCTCATGATAGCGAGATTGATCCTAAAGGCATGGTGGATTTGGCACATGCACAAAGAAAGAGTGTTTATTTACCCGCTTTGGCTAGCGATGGTAGTCAACATTTAGTGATGGTTCGTTATCAGCCGGGTGATGTTCTGCCCAAAAATCGCTATGGAATACCAGAACCCGTGCAGGATAAGGGCCAAATTATAGCGCCTTCTCAGCTTGATTTAGTTGTTACGCCCTTGGTGGCCTTTGATATAACGGGTACACGTCTTGGTATGGGGATGGGCTATTACGACAGGACTTTTGCTTTTCTTGCCCCGCTACAGCGGCCCACGCAACCCTTGTTGGTTGGCCTTGCTTATGGTTTTCAACAGCAAGTCATGTTGCACCGTGAAAATTGGGATGTTGGGCTCGATTTTATTGTCACTGAGCAGGAAGTGGTGGATACTACCAAGCATCCTCTTTGAAAATCTCCCATCGTGTTCAATTTAATGGGAATTGCTAGGGTTTGAAAAAAACATTAGGGAGTATATTCACATGAATGATTTAATAGCCCAGTTGCTAGGCCTGATAGCGGCGATGGAATCCAATTCATTTTTTCTATTGGCAGTCATCGGCATTATGTGGTGTGTTAATTTTGTGAATTGGTGGTTGTTAGGGTCCTATCTTAATGTTTTGGGTATTTATCCGCGGCACTTATTTGGATTAATAGGCATACCCATATCACCTATTCTACACGGGCATTTTAATCATCTGTTTTTTAATTCATTTCCGCTGTTTATACTGGCTAATCTGATTATGTTGAAAGGCTACGTTGTATTTTACACTGTGACAGCGATCATTGTTTTTGGTTGTGGTGCTATTGTATGGGTGATAGGGCGACGCGCATTCCATATCGGTGCTAGTGGTGTGATTATGGGCTACTGGAGCTACTTAATTATTCAAGCCTATCAAGAACAAACCATTATGTCTTTGGTTCTTGGGGCTATTAGTTTGTACTATTTTGGTGGTCTGTTATTAGATTTATTTCCAGACAAAAAAGAAGTTTCTTGGGAGGCTCACTTGTCTGGTTTTGTTAGTGGAATTGGTGCTTATTACCTGGCGCCACAGCTTATTTCACTGTATGGGCAATAAGGTAATGATTACCACGCAGAAATGGAATCAACTGAAAATAAAAATGCAATCGCTAGAGATTGAAGAAAAAGATCTGGTTGAAAAATTTATTATTGGCTCTGGTCATGGTGGCCAAAAGATTCAAAAAACAGCGTCGTGCGTTTATTTGAAACATCTGCCTACTGGCTATGAAATAAAATGCCAAAAATCACGTATGCGTGAAGAAAATCGTTTTCATGCGCGTCGTCGGCTAGTAGAGAAAGTTGAAGACGAGCGCTTTGAGAAAAAAAGCCAACATCAACAAGATATTGAAAAATTACGTCGCCAAAAGCGTCGGCGATCTCGTCGCTCAAAAATTAAAATGCTAGCAGACAAAAGTCAAAGAAGCGAAGTAAAAAAATCGCGGCAAAAACCGCGTGGCGAAGATTAAAGATGGTCAGGTCTTTATCGTTGCTTATGACTGTTCACTGCGCTCACCAATGTTATGGTGTTATAGAGCCTCAGGGGGCAAATTATCGTTTTTTAGGCTTCCATTTCAAGCCTGGCTCTGCGAAACTGTACTATTAATTTTTTAACACTAAGGAGACGCTATATGCGTACGCTATGGATTGCTACACTTCTAATGTTTGCTGGGACTTCTGCAATGGCACAAGTGGCGACGGAGACTCCCGAAAACAAACCCGCTACTGTCAAATCAGAGCTCAAAGCCATTATTGATACTAGTGCTGGGAAGATGACCTGCACATTGTTTCCTGATAAGGCACCCAAGGGGGTGGCTAATTTTGTGGGTTTAGCCAAAGGAACTAAAGACTGGGTAGACCCCAACACCCACACCAAAAAGCATGGAGCGCCTTTATATGACGGCACTATTTTTCATAGAGTGATACCCTCGTTCATGATTCAAGGTGGTGATCCAGCGGGTACTGGCATGGGTGGTACCGGGGATAAATTCGAAGTTGAGAGCAGCGCAGATCTGACTTTCGACAAGCCAGGTCGGCTTGCTTATGCCAATGCCGGGCCCAATACCAACGAGTCTCAGTTTTTTATCACCGAAACGGCCACACCATTTTTAGATGGCAAATATACCATTTTTGGACAATGTGATGATGAGTCAGTTGAGCTAGTAAAACAAATTGCTCGACAGCCACGTAATGGTAGTGATCGTCCTGATAGCCCAGTCACGATTAAACATATTACCATTGTAGAAGACTGAGTCGCAGATAAGGCGAATTTTTAGCGTATCTGTTTTATGAGAAATGGGGTCTGGAATTGCTGGTCGATTCAGGCCTCTTTTCATTTTAATGAGAACAATGATGAATAAACTCAACAGTCATACTTGGTTTAGACTACCCGTGGTGGTCATGATCATTATTAGGCAGCAAGATAGCGTACTGCTGGCTAAACGCGCTAATACTGGCTTTAAAGATGGTTATTTTGCTTTGCCAGGAGGTAAGCATGATGGTCATGAAACTCTGACGCAAGGGGTAATACGTGAGGCCCAGGAAGAGTTAGGTATTGTGTGTACGCCGGAGGATGTACAGTTTCGTTGTTTGATTCATGCGAAGCTTGATGATCCATTAATGGAGTTGATGTACGTCGTTTTTGAAATTATGCACTTTGACGGGCGTATGATTAATAACGAGCCGCATAAATGTTCTGAAATACAATTTTTTCCTGTGGATCAATTGCCAGAAAAAATGACTGAAGTTTCTAGGCGCTGCATAGAGAATACCATCGCTGGGATTGGTTTTGATGAAGTGGGTTGGTTGGAGGCTATTGAGAAGCCGTCGTCTTAGTCGCACCTAGAGATAGAGTATACCAGTGCTCAACGTGGTGAGTTAGTTTGTAAATATTCATAGATAGAATGGGAGAAAAGGCTTTGAAAACGTTCGAAATAACTATAGCTATATCAGGGGCTCGATGTGCTAGTTGTGTGAGCAAAATTGAAGGCCATTTGAAACAGGTTTCAGGCGTTACTGAAGCTAAAATGAACCTGATTGACCAGGTGGCCATGGTCACTGCAGATGAATCAGTCTCTGTAGAGGCTATGATTGAGGCAGTTAAACAAGCGGGATATACGGCTAGCGTGAAGAAGGATTCTTCTGAGGCAGACGCTACTCAAAAAGAGCAGCAGCAAAATGATTATCATCGTATTATCAAAAAAACCGTTGTTGCCGGCGTTTTTGGTCTTCCCCTGTTAATAATGGGGATGTCAAATACCATGCCGTCCTTGCAAACAACGTTTGGCTACTGGGTGAATTGTGTATTAGCGCTGCTCACTTTGGGCGTTTTAATTTATTCGGGTGGTCATTTTTTTCAAGGTACATGGAAAGCCCTGCGTGCACATACTGCCACCATGGACACGTTAATTGCCTTGGGTGTGGGTATTTCATGGGTTTATTCCATGGTGGCGATTTTGTTCGGTCAGTATTTGCCCGTTATGGCACAGCATGTTTATTTTGAATCAGCGGTAGTGATTGTTGCTCTAGTTAATTTGGGTGCTGTTCTTGAGCTGCGGGCACGTCGTCATACTTCCGAAGCTATACAGCGCTTGATAAAGTTACAGCCTAAAACAGCGCGCCGTATAACGGATGGTCAAGAAGAAGATGTTAACATTGAATTGTTAAACCCCGGCGATAAAATTCGCGTGCGGCCTGGTGAGCAAATTCCTGTAGACGGAGAATTACTTGAAGGTTCTTCCTATGTTGATGAGTCATTATTAACCGGAGAGCCGGTGCCTAACCAAAAAAAGATCGGTGATACCGTAATGGGTGCAACGATGAATAAGAGTGGCACATTTATATTGAAAGCAACTCACTTAGGTAAAGAAAGTGTGTTGGCTCAAATCATACGTTTAGTCAAAGACGCGCAAAGTTCAAAACCACCTCTGGCACGCCTTGCCGATAAAATAGCCGCTTATTTTGTTCCCGCAGTTATATTGATTGCGATGATTACAGCGTTGATATGGTTTGTTGTGGGTACCGAGCCGCGACTGGGTATTATGCTAGTGACTGCAATGTCGGTGCTCGTTATTGCCTGCCCCTGTGCCTTAGGGCTCGCTGTGCCTATTTCGGTGATAGTGGGTATTGGTAAGGCTGCAGAATATGGCATTCTGATCAGAAATGCTGATGCACTGCAGCAAACAGGACAATTAACGACGATAGTATTCGATAAAACCGGTACTATCACTCAAGGCCGGCCTCAAGTCACTGAGGTCACTGTGGGGCCATCAGCTGACCGTCAGCGCGTTTTAACACTGGCGGCAAGTGTAGAGAAGGGTTCGGAGCATCCATTCGCAGAAGCCATTTTGAAAGCAGCAAAGGAAAGTCATTATTCATTACTGAATGTCAGTGAATTTGAATCATTGTCTGGACGTGGTGTTAAAGGTCTGATTGATGGTGAACAAATTTGGTTGGGCAAT
>JBGSSQ010000132.1:0-2120 GCA_041736975.1 Gammaproteobacteria bacterium | reverse complement strand
TAGGGAGCGAGACCCTCGTTTTCTAGCGGATATTACCCAGTGTGAAGTTCTACATCCCGCGGTAGGGCATGATCTTGAAGGTATTAAGGCCGTTATCGAGAGCCTAACCTGCTATAAATTGATTGCCCAAGTTGAGGTGGCTATTGCCGGTGAGACGATTGCGCTGATATTTCGACATTTAGAACCTTTGTCTGAGAGTGATCGTGATAAGTTGATAGCGTTTGGTCAAGCAAAAGGGTGGCAGATCTATGCCCAGCCCAAAGGCCCGACGACGATCCATCGTCTTTGGCCTCAGACCGGGCCGGAATTGCTCACCTATACGTTAACGGATGATCAGCTGCAACTACAATTCCATCCTATCGATTTCACACAGGTCAATGGAGTGATCAATGAGCAGATGGTTGCGCAGGCTTTGTCCTTGCTGCAGCTGGAGCCCACAGATACCGTGCTAGATTTATTTTGTGGTATAGGTAACTTCACCTTGCCCATTGCCCGACACTGCCGTGATGTAGTGGGAGTCGAAGGTGCGCAGTCTTCGGTGACACGTGCACGCGAGAATGCGGCTCTTAACGGCATAGAGAATGCTGAGTTTCATGTGGCTGATTTGAGTAAAAACACCTCGCATTTCCCATGGATCCACCATCGTTATGATAAAGTATTACTGGATCCGCCGCGAACAGGCGCTTTCGACATTTTACCAGGCGTGCTGAAATGGATGCCTACGCGCATCGTTTATGTTTCTTGCAATCCCGCTACGCTAGCCAGAGACGCGGCTAAACTACAAGAACTAGGTTATACTTGTCAGAGCGCCGGGGTTATGGATATGTTTCCGCAAACTAGCCACGTTGAGGCGATGGTGCTATTTGTTAAGGATAGCGAATAATAGGGCTCTGTTTATGAGTAGACGTAACACCATTCCAACATTGGAAGACTCTACTGTTGATCTTTCCGCTTGGTTAGAGCAGTTGGTGAGTGTTAGAAAAGGCCGTGATAGCCAGCCGGTAAGGCAAGCGGCTACTTTGGCACAAGTGACGGGGCTGACTCAAGCCACGCCTCATGGCGAATCTTGCTTCCATCAGGGCCTGGTGATGGCTGATACTTTAGCTGAACTCGGCCTTGATGATGACTCCATTGTGGCGGGATTGCTGTTTGCAGTAGTGCATTATGCTGAAGTGAGTCTACTGGATGTAGAAGAACAATTTGGTTCAGGTGTCTGTAAGCTAATCAAAGGTACTGAGCAGATGGATGCGATTCACATCTCTCATGGTAGGCTGATGCAAAGCGCATTGCTCACCAGCAGTATCGATAATTTACGTAAAATGCTACTTGCCATGGTAGACGATGTTCGCGTGGTGTTGATCAAATTAGTTGAGCGACTTGCCGTGCTGCGTCATATTGTTATTTTGGGGGATCGTGAGCGAAAACGCGTGGCTAGAGAAACTATGGATATTTATGCTCCCTTAGCTAATCGATTGGGGGTGGGGCAATTAAAATGGCAATTGGAAGATTTTGCTTTTCGCTATTTGGAGGCTGAGCGCTACAAGGAAATTTCAGATTCGCTGCAAATGCGCGCTGAGGAGCGTGAAAGTTTTGTTTATGAAGTCTCTGTGGAATTGGAAAAAGCATTAAAAACAGAAGACATTACTGATTACAGTCTTAGCGGGCGAGCTAAGCACATTTACAGTATCGCCCGAAAAATGGAACGTAAAAAAGTCGATATTGATCATATATATGATGTTACAGCTTTGCGTTTATTGGTACCTACAATAGAAGATTGTTATAAAATATTAAGTGCTGTGCATGCAAAATGGCAACACGTCCCCGAAGAATTTGATGATTATGTCAGTAAACCTAAACCTAATGGTTACCGTTCTATTCATACCGCTATTATCGGTCCAAGTGGACGTAATGTTGAAATTCAAATTCGAACCCACAAGATGCATGAAGAATCTGAACTTGGAGTGGCGGCGCATTGGATGTATAAAGAAGGCGCAAAAAATCAGCAAGCAGGCTACGACGCAAAAATTGCTTGGCTGCGTCATTTGATTGACTGGCAAAAAGAAATTGTTGAAGGTCGAGAACAAGAACAAGAAGCTTATACTCATATTTTTGATGATCGT
>JBGSSQ010000077.1:0-2492 GCA_041736975.1 Gammaproteobacteria bacterium | reverse complement strand
GAGATTGAGATGATTGGGTGGAACCATTAGCCCTAGACAATTAGGTCCCATGACGCGTATGTCATAGGTTTGTGCAATTTCAAAGAGTTTCTCTTCTAATTGTTTTCCCTCTTCACCAGTCTCGCTAAATCCAGCGCTAATGACTATCGCAGCTCTAATTCCCTTTTTGCCACAGGCAAGGAGGATATCAGGCACACTGTTTGCGGGTGTGACGATGACTG
This sequence comes from Gammaproteobacteria bacterium, assembly GCA_041736975.1. Classification (GTDB taxonomy): domain Bacteria; phylum Pseudomonadota; class Gammaproteobacteria; order JAIEPX01; family JAIEPX01; genus JAIEPX01. The sequence goes on along the minus strand of JBGSSQ010000077.1, from coordinate 2,271 downwards.
CTAAATCTATAGGCTCTTTAATTGCTAATACAGAGGAATAGCAAGCGTAATTGTTCACAGATCGATGTTTGGGATTGACAGGGAACACCTTACCTTTGAACCCACCGTTCAATAAATTTGAGAAAACTTTTGCGCCTACCGAATGTAAACGTTCGGTGGCACCTATGAGTGCAATTGAGGATGGATTTAAGAGCTGATTTAAATGATTCATCAAGCAAAGATAAATTGATTCTAAGGGGGAGTAAAGATTTAATAGCAGTACTCAAATCTGCAAGGATATTCGCATGTACGCAATGGTCTTCAATGGGGTAGGAAAAAAATTGATGTATATGGAGGTGCCTACACCGACGCCTTCTATCAATGAAATACTTATTCGTGTGCATACCTGCGGGATTTGTCGAACAGACCTTCATATCATCGATGGGGAACTTCAACATCCACAATTGCCTTTAATTCTTGGTCATCAAGTGATTGGTGTCATTGAGCAACTTGGGCATAGCGTCCAAGGTTTCAAAATCGGTCAACGGGTTGGTGTCCCATGGTTAGGAAGGACTTGTGGGAAGTGTGAATTCTGTCATCACCAGCAAGAAAATTTATGTGATGATGCTGCGTTTACAGGTTATCAAATCAATGGTGGATTCGCAGAATATTGTGTGGCAAACAGTCAATTCTGTTTTCAAATACCCGACTCATACAGTGATATTCAAGCAGCTCCATTAATGTGTGGGGGCTTGATTGCTTACAGGTCTTTAGTCAAAACGAATCATGCTCAAAGACTGGGTCTTTATGGTTTTGGTTCGGCAGCACACCAAATCATTCAGGTTGCTCGTCATCAACAACGTGATGTGTATGTTTTCACGAGGAGTGATGATCAAGCATCTCAACACTTAGCTTTGAAACTAGGGGCAACATGGGTGGGTGACTCTAAAGAGAATTCACCAGTTCCTCTAGATGCGGCTATTATTTTTGCCCCTGCTGGGGAACTGGTTCCGGCTGCTTTGCGTAACCTTCGCAAAGGAGGGATGGTCGTTTGCGCGGGAATACATATGAGTGATATCCCAAGCTTTCCTTATGAGATTCTTTGGGGTGAACGTTCTGTTTGTTCAGTGGCTAATCTGACAAGAAAGGATGGTGAAGTATTTTTAAAATTGGCAACTGAGATTCCCATATACACAGAAACTCACGTTTATCCTTTGCAAAAAGTAAACGAAGCTTTAGATGATTTGCGTCATGGAAATTTTAGTGGATCAGGTGTCATTGATATCATGAAATAAGAACAACTCGAATTCGCTTCATTATTTCATAGGGATTTTCTTCTTAAAGTAAAACTTTAAGAGCCATGCTTGAAATCCAGTAAGACCTGATGCCTGGATATAAGATTTTAAGCAGTCTTGTAAGCCAAGTGATCGCCAGCGATCATCTTGGTTTTTATAGAACAGCAAATGAGAGAGGTTTCTATAGCGTCTATACATAGATAAGGGTCGTCTACTCATTTTCAAATCGGAGATATCAATTAAAGCAAACTGCCTATCTGGTGTGACTAATACATTCGATAAATGAAGTGCTCTAAAATTGATGCCATAGTGATGTAATTGAGCGATGTAAGAAAGCACTTGAAACAGGATGTTGCGTGACTGTGGATTTTTGGTTAAGGAAAAAACCGTCTCTCCAGGGATCTTATCGTAGTAAACCAAATGAACTTTCATGTCTGGGCAATATTGGATTTTCGTGCTGAGAGGGGCGATTAATCCTAATTGTGTTAATTTTTTTCCGTTGTTTTGAAATCTTTTGGCGTAGGGGAAGAGGTGGCCTGAGGAGCTCCAGCTTCTTTTTTTATAGAATAACTTAATGATCTCACCACGAGGTGACTCGAGAACTTTCGGACCTCTACTGCAAGACTCTATAAGTTTCAAATCCTTTCTATGAATGAATTGATTAAATTCTTGTGAGGAGATTAAGCTTGAAATGATCTGATTCCTTAGGCAAAGATATGATTTGAATTCGTTATATCAAATTAGTAATATGAAAGCAATTTTAGAGTAAATAGTTGTGAGACATGATGTCTTTTATACAAGAATCCTTCGAGTTTTGTCGTAATCGTTTCAATAGTGAATCAGCAGCAAAAGCATATAGTACTAAACACGTCAATAGTCGCAAGGGCAAGCGCGAAATACAATGCATAGAACAAGCGCTTTCAGGGCTAAGGAAAAATTCGCAAGTGTTAGATTTACCTTGCGGCACTGGAAGATTAAGTTATTACATCAATACCCT
>JBGSSQ010000009.1:0-2676 GCA_041736975.1 Gammaproteobacteria bacterium | reverse complement strand
GAGTGACTTTGGAAAGACCCGCTTTTTTATAAAATCTCACCAAAGGTCTTCTCCCCCGCTTATTCGCCCGACTGACGTCGGGTACCTTCGGCTCACCCTCTTGTCCAACGGCACGCGCCGATGGGCCGTCCATGGCCCAGCGCCGCTCGCTCGGCATCCTGCCTCGCGGCCTAGACAAGAGGACTCGCCTCAGCGAATAAGAGGGGGATCAACACCGTACCAACCTGAAGCTACCGTGCAACAGTGAACAAGCCCCCTCTACCCTTGGGAGAGGGCTGGGGTGAGGGCTATTTCCACACTCTCTACCAATCCAACAGTCCACACAAAGCAGTTGTTGTTCACTAATTCGTTGAACCAGCTCAGATTTTTATCAACATCCTCTTTCCATGTCTCAATCCGGCCCCTTATGATAGCAATCGACACTCCGTCTCTAGGGAGAGCGTCATGAAAGCGATGGTTGCTATCTCGCGGGTGAAAAGCAGCGAACTGGGGGCTGTAACTCAGGGGCGGTAGCCTTGCCGACGCCTAGCCACCACCGACTGCTTCACTGTTTCTTTATGCAGGAGTAATGGAAGCGTTAAACAAGGAGGTCAAGCGAATACATTCAAGCATCAGAGGCAGACTGGTAATATTTCTATTTAATTTGATTTTTCGTGGCAACTATCAGAGCAGAGCGGAGTTATATGGAAGGCTCTGCTATCGGATTAGTGCAACCTTCCATCAAATCACTGTTAGCTATACCTTACCTTGAGGTCGCATGGATACAAACACCATAACATCGATAGCATCATCAATTGGGGCAGTCCTATCCGGAGTAGCCACAACGATAGCGATAATTGTCGCTTATAGGGTGCATAAAAATCAGAAGCTACTAACGCAGCGACAGCTGCTTCTTCCCTTGTGGGATCACATGGCAACTCTAAGCAAAATTAACCACAACGATCCAATTACCCCAGACATCATAAAAACGGTAAACACCCTTGAGCTTGTTGCTCTTTGTTGTGAAGGTGGAATGATTGATGAAGATGTAATTAGGCGTACATTTAAAGAACAATTTATGATGCATTTTGAAGATGTAAAGAAATGCCGTTCCATTCCAGGAATGCAAGAAGATGGGGAAGCTCTTCTAAGGCAAAATAAAGCGGCTACTCAGTTCTACAGTTCTTTAGAGCAAGAGAGGCTTGCTCAAGACCGAGTAAAAAAAGCATAACCAACAAGGAGAAGTAAAATGAATGAGAATGCAATAAAGCAGATAGTTAGCGACCTTGCCAAGAGCGGGGATCAAAAATACGAGAAGTCATTTTCGGTTTCTGGAAAACCTGACGAAGTGTTTACTGTCACGGTCACCCGTAAAAAACGAATCATGGTCACCGACAGCATATCGATGGAAGCTCGAGCAAACACTATCTCAGCACTTCCGTCTGGCTTGCCATGCGGCTGCTGTGGTGGTTCGGGAAAGTCTAGCTAACAACTAGCTTAAATCATTCGCTTCACTCATTGGGACGGGCTAAAACCCGCCCCTTAGCCAAACGTTAGGCATTAAGGAAAGTCATGAATCAGGTTTTATATAGTGAATTGCAAAAGCTCGCCAGATCTCAGAATCTGGCCGCATACAGCGACGTCGCACCTCTAGTGGGTCTATCTATGGATAATGACGCTGACCGTAATGAGATCGCCCGCCTTCTCGGTGAAATCGCCATTCATGAAAATAGCGAAGGCCGTCCAATGCTTACCGCTCTAATCGTGCACCGGGGGCATGACAACAACCCTGGTGAGGGTTTCTTTGGTATAGCTCAAGAACTTGGTCTCTTTAATGGCACTCGCGACCAAATAGCAAAGCTCACATTCTGGGCAAACCAGGTCACTCAAGTTCACAACTATTGGGCAAACGCCTAACAATTCAAAGCAGCAACGCCACTGTGTGGCTGGACGCGCTAGCGCGCTCCACTGTTTGAGGCGTTAGAAGCCACAAGGAAACATAGTGATTAATAATATTTTTAATAATAAACACCTTAATACTATTTATATATGGGTAGCACTGGTAGCCATATCATTATCATCCAAACATATATTTCTCTTGTCACTGGCAATTATTTACACTGGATTTTTGCCATTTTTAAATGTGGTGTTGTGGCTATCAGTATCGGATGCAGGCACGAAGCTGAGAGAAAAACTAAAAGCATGGCATTGGGCCGTCATATTTTCATGGCTATTATTTATTTACTCTCTCTATGCACAAAAATGGACTGCGGGGGTTTTGAACGGAATATTTCATGTTGATGCAGGGAATTTTATCATCACTTATAGCTTGTTAGCATTCCTATTTACCCCTATTGGTCTGCTATATCATAAAACAGTTACAGGCTATGCATATACAATCTTTATTGTTGGTGCTATCATTTTAGCTTACGCAATTCCAGTGGCTCTCTTAACAAAGATTAAATTTAAAAAAATACTAAAACATTCAGCTATTTTCTTTTCAGGCGTATTACTAACCTCATTGTTTCTATCAATGGTTTCAATCCTTCCAAAGTATTTAGATGACATTACCACCAAATTTGCACTATGGTCTGATTTCAATTCAAGCCATCTATGTGCCGATGAGTGGTCAAAGAAGTCTGAAAGCGTCATCTTTTTGGGCGGCCCAAATATGCTTGCGTACTATCCATCAAATAA
>JBGSSQ010000007.1:0-3227 GCA_041736975.1 Gammaproteobacteria bacterium | reverse complement strand
TAGTGAGAAAATCATCTGCCATTAAACGTTCTGGCGCGATATACAATAAGTCCAGCGCATTATCATGTAGTTTGGCGAGCACTTGCCGCGCCTCTGATGAAGATAATGAAGAATTATAGAAGGCGGCGCTGACGCCGTTGCCTTTGAGCGCAGACACTTGGTCTTGCATCAAAGAAATAAGTGGAGATACTACAATGGCCACGCCTTCTCTTATCATGGCCGGGATTTGGTAACACAGCGATTTGCCGCCGCCGGTAGGCATCAGTACAAATTGATCCTTGCCTTCTATGAGGCCTCGGATGATCTCGTCTTGAGCGAAGCGAAAATGCTTGAAGCCAAATACTTTTTGCAGTATTAGCTGATGAGACTCGCTGGTTTTCTTCTCTATAAAGTCCATTTTCTACTCTCTAAATGCTAGGGGAGGTGGGTATCCTCAAGCAAAATAATTAACTTTTAAAATAACTGCTTATCCCTAAGGGTTAACGCCTAGATTACGCTGCCCGCTGATAAAACCCTGGTCTAACAGCATTTGAGATGGACAATTGCCTGTTATGGCCGGGTACTTTAGCTTAAATCAGTCAAGATCAATCGGCTGTTCATAAGCAGCAAGTTTGAGTTATCCGTGTCTCTATTGCAAGCCCGTGTATTCACTTGGACGGGTGTGACATATCAAGTCTCCCCCGCAGCCCTACCCCTGGGTGGTCGCGCTGTGTTTAGAGAGAATCGCTAAATTTTTTTACTTAAGTTGTAAAAATTTGAATCGTGGTCTAAGCTTATCATGCACAACTGATTTGTGTTTCATTAATGATCTAACAGGAGAGTATTATGGCTAATAATAAATTGCTCGTTGCAATTGCTGCAATGGGAGCAATGGGACTGTCTTTAACCACATTGGCACAGCCAAGTTGCACAACAGGGTGCCCTGGTGTTTATGTTGGTGGACAACTGGGTTGGGCAAACACAGACTATGAACTTCATGATACTGGGGTACCAGGATTTCATGAGCCTAGTCAAGATGGTATTGCTGGTCGTGTTTATTTGGGCTACCAATTCAATCAGTACTTGGGATTGGAAACAGGTTTTGCTGCCTTTTCTGACATAGATCTACCTTTTGATTTAGGTGAAATTAAAACAACGCAATGGGATCTTCTCGTTCGAGCCGGTATGCCATTCGGCGATAGCGGATTCAGAGGCGATATCAAAGCCGGTGCTGCTTATGTTTTCGCGAAATATGACGCGAGCAGCTCTAGTCCTATCGGCGATGCCCATAGCGATGAAGTTAAACCAGTCGCAGGCGCAAGCGTTAGCTATAGCTTTTGCAACAATGTTTCGTTAGATGTCTCTTACCTGCACACATTTGGGCATAGTAGTGACTGGCAAAATGACGATCATAACGCACCAACAATTGACTTAGTTACTTTTGGTGTAAGCTATCTGTTCCCTATTTCCTAAGGCGAACACTTCAAAGCACCGCGGATAGTTTTATCCGCGGTGCTTTTTTGTTGGATGTTTGGCAACGTACTTAATTTTACACCAGCCTTTTTCACCCGGTTTGACCGGTGGGTTAGGTGAAATGATAAAATAACCCTGACTTTTTCCTACGTCCCCTTCCCAAGTGCATAAAGGCTCCTCGAGTTGAACTTCAGAAGCATGGCTGTGCTTAACCACCCTTAAATCCAATTGACCGGTACAGCGATCAGATAATGGGTCGCACAAACCCGATTTAAAGCTAGGAATATGCTCATTGTAACGGTTGAATATATGAAAGTATTCTTTAGCATAGATACATTCAGAGGTTTGATTGTAGACTTCAAAGCCCGACGCTATGCTCGAGAAGCTGGCGGCTAGCAGTGCAATGATTATTGATTTCATAGAGGTGTCTCCTTGATGTGTGGTCACCCTAACATACTCTCTCGTGTTTTCCTATAACTACGCTGCAGCAGTACCATCGTCTAAACTTAATACAATCACTTCACCCTGTGATTTGCAGTAAGTTTCATTGATGAATAACGCTGCGCTGGTAAAGGCCAGTAAGTAAATGACGGGCATTGCAGCAAAGCCATAATAGAAATCGCTTGGCTGAAATGAGCCGCCGTGTGTTGAGGCGGCTATGCTAATGGTCCAGCCGATCAATGGAGGAAAAAACACATTGAATGTGATGACTGAGGCGTTACTAAAACCAAATGCAGTGGCTTTGGTTGAGATATCGCTATGCTCTGAGATAGCGGCGCAGGATAATGCTTGACCGGCTGCTGCGATTCCTAGTAAGCCTAGTAAAGCCATGTAAACATAAATTGAGTTAATGGTTAAAAAGACAATTCCGCTGGTTGCTACAATGCCGATGAGTGAGCAGGCCATCAGCACTGCTTTGCGCCTTTTGATGTAGTCAGATAGGGCGCCAAGCCCTATGCAGCCTACTGCATAGCCTAGCCAAGCGACTGAAATGGCGCTGGCAGAAACACTTTGTGAATAGCCATGAGATTGTAAGTAAATCGTCCCCCATACCGCGCCAATTAATGCCATAGGCCCATAAGAGAGTGCTGAGTACAGAGAAACCCAGAGTATTTGCGGGTTGTTTAAAATGCGCTTTAATCGATTTTTCGCAGATTCAGGTTTTCTGGTGTGGATCAGGGTGGTTTTTTTATCGATGGTTTTATTTTTAACGAAAAAGAATATCAGCAAGACGAGAATAATCCCAGCCAACCCTATGCGATTTAGTAATAATCGCCAATCACCGTTAAGTTTGGTCAATACGCTGGCTAAAGGGCCGGCCGCCAACATAGGGCCCATTGTGCCTATAAATTGCGCCATGCCCGAAAAGAGGCCGAAATTATGACGAGGGAACCAGGCGGCTACCACACTTAATACACATATGAATGCAAATGATGAACCCAATCCCATGATGATGCGGCTGATAAAGGCTTGAGTAAAGTCTGAAGAAAGGGATAAGCAGTATGCGGATAGAACACAAACAGACGCGCCAAATAAAAGCGTATTACGGATGCCAAATCGATCAGTAATCATGCCCACAGGAATTTGCATGCTGCCGTAGGCGAGATAATACGCTGAACCTAGTATGGCGAACATGCCGGCGGTTAAGTGTAAGTCGGCGATTATTTGTGTGCCTACAGTTCCAATTAAGGTGCGTAAGAAAAATTCATAAAAGAAAAAAGCGGAGACTAGCAACCAAATAATGATGCCTGTAAAAGTAATGGACGTTGGTTTGC